>JBCCHR010000024.1:0-14540 GCA_039028655.1 Bacteroidota bacterium | reverse complement strand
CAGATTTTTTACTCTGGGTACTGTCTGCCCCATCGACCACGGCCGAGGTTAAAGAACTTCTCGCAGCACATGACGATGGTCATGGTGGTGGTCACGGAGATGGTCATGAAACCGCGACCCACGATTCCGGCGATACTGGACATGGTGAAGAAGGTGCTCACGGTAGTGAGGAAGAACATTTGGAACATGTAAAACACCAAATGCAAAACAGACCCTGGTCTGCGGTGTACATTGCATCTTTCTTTTTCTTTATGATCGCGTTAGGAACGCTGGCGTTCTATGCCATTCAACATGCCTCTCAGGCAGGTTGGTCACCGGCACTGTTCCGAGTGATGGAGGGAATTACCGCCTACCTTCCGATCGCATCGGTCATTATCCTTGTTTTATTGGGGATATCTGTGCTTCACTACAATCACATTTTCCACTGGATGGATCCCGAGTTGGTCAATCCTAATAATGAAGACAAATACGATAGCATTATTGCCGGTAAAGAGGGGTGGTTGAACACAACCGGTTTCTTCATCAGAGCAATCATCTATTTGGTAGGTTTTAACCTGTACCGTTATTTCTCAAGAAAGTGGACTTTGAAGCAGGACGAAGCAACCGACAACCGTTGGTTCAAGCGTAACTTCAAACTGTCTGCCGGATTCCTGGTATTCTTTATTTATGTTGAATCCATGATGTCTTGGGACTGGTTGATGAGCTTCGACCCGCACTGGTTCTCTACCTTGTATGGTTGGTATGTATTTGCCGGAATGATGGTTTCGGGAATTACCGTGATCGCCATGATCACTATCTACCTGAAGTCGAAAGGATATCTGGAGGTTGTGAACGACAGCCATATCCACGATTTGGCGAAGTTCATGTTTGCCTTTAGCATTTTCTGGACCTATCTGTGGTTCTCACAGTTCATGTTAATCTGGTATGCGAATATCCCTGAAGAAGTTACCTACTTCGTAACTCGAATTGAAGATTACAAATTGCCCTTCTTCGGAATGGTGGCAATGAATTTCATATTCCCCGTATTGCTATTGATGAACAGTGATTACAAGCGCGTTAATTGGTTTGTGATCATGGCAGGGATCGTGATCCTCGCAGGACATTATATAGACGTGTTTAATATGGTTATGCCCGGAACCGTTGGGTCTTCCTGGTTCATTGGCGCACCGGAGATTGGATCGCTCATGTTCTTCTTTGGACTCTTTGTGTTTGTGGTATTCACAGCGCTTACCAAGGCACCGTTACTTGCCAAAGGAAGTCCGTTTATGAAGGAGAGTGAACAATTCCATTATTAATTAAATTAAAGAAGAACGATAACGATGACCGCATTTTTAGTTGTATTAGTAATTATTCTTTTCGGAGTTGCTGTTTGGCAGATGGGCAAGATATTCAAATTGTCCAGACCAAAGTCGGATGGTGATTCGCAAATTGCAAACGATAAAGACAACAACGTGAACGGATGGTTGATGTTGATGTTCGTACTCTTTATCTACGGACTCAGTATTTTCTCATTCTATAACTATTGGGACGTCTTGCTACCGGAATCTGCTTCCGAGCACGGAGTCGATATCGATCAGCTTTGGTTGATCTCCATGGTGTTGATCTTCGTAGTGGGGATCATCACGCAGTGGTTGTTGCACTACTTTGCTTTCAAATACCGTGGACGAAAAGGACAAAGAGCTTTGTTCTATGCCGATAACGACAAATTGGAATTCATCTGGACGATCATCCCGGTTATCGTATTGGCAGGACTTATCATCTACGGTTTGTTTACCTGGACTGATATCATGAATATCAATGATGATGACGATCCACTCATCGTAGAATTGTATGCGTACCAGTTCGACTGGAGAGCGCGATACGGAGGAGACGACAATACCCTGGGAGAAGCCAACGTACGTTTGATCGAAGGCGCCAACATTTTGGGTGTTGATACCGCCGATCCCAACGCACAAGACGACATCGTTGTGAACGAATTGCACTTGCCGGTTGGACGTAAGGTGATTTTCAAGATGCGATCGCAAGACGTATTACACTCGGCTTACATGCCGCATTTCAGGGCTCAGATGAACTGTGTGCCAGGAATGATCACGCAGTTTGCCTTCACTCCAACCATTACAACACTGGAGATGAGAGCCAACGAGGAGATCGTTGATAAGGTGAAGCACATTAACGAGATCCGAGCAGAGAAAAGTAAAGAACTTATCGCCAAACAAGAAGAGCCGCTTGAGGATTACGAATTTGATTATCTGCTGCTTTGTAATAAGATTTGCGGGAATAACCACTACAACATGCAGATGAAGATCGTTGTAGAAACTCAGGAAGAGTATGACGCCTGGATAGCCCAACAAGCTACCCTTGCTCAATCTCTCAATCAATAATAAAAAATAGCTTAGAAAGATATGTCAGCACACGCACACGACCTCGTAGAAGAACACCACGATGATCATGGACATCATCATAAAGAGACATTCATAACTAAATACATATTTAGTCAGGACCATAAAATGATCTCCAAGCAGTATCTTATTACAGGGCTGTTCATGGGGATTATCGGTATAGCGATGTCGTTGTTGTTCAGATTGCAATTGGCATGGCCCGATGTTGAGTTCACCGTTTATGAGATCTTCCTCGGAAAATGGGGAGAAGGAGGCGTTATGGACCCGAGTGTGTATCTGGCCCTGGTAACCATCCACGGAACCATCATGGTATTCTTTGTACTAACCGCCGGATTGAGTGGTACCTTTAGTAACCTATTGATACCGCTGCAAATTGGTGCACGGGATATGGCCTCTGGATTCTTGAACATGCTTTCGTACTGGATGTTTTTCCTGTCCAGCTTACTCATGGTATTTTCATTATTTGTTGAAGCCGGACCCGCTTCGGCAGGATGGACCATCTATCCTCCATTGAGTGCATTACCACAGGCTATACCTGGCTCTGGTGCCGGGATGACACTCTGGTTGGTTTCAATGGCGATATTTATCGCTTCTTCACTTCTGGGTTCGCTTAATTACATCGTTACCGTAATTAACCTGAGAACAAAGGGTATGTCCATGACGCGTTTGCCGTTGACCATCTGGGCGTTCTTCATCACAGCCGTTATCGGTGTGGTTTCCTTCCCGGTCTTACTTTCGGCAGCCTTGTTATTGATCATGGATAGAAGTTTCGGAACATCCTTCTTCCTGTCCGACATCTACATAGCCGGAGAGGCACTGCACAATCAAGGTGGTTCGCCAGTACTGTTTGAACACTTGTTCTGGTTCCTGGGTCACCCGGAAGTATATATTGTACTGTTACCGGCTCTTGGGATTACCTCAGAAATTATTGCTACCAATTCAAGAAAACCCATCTTCGGGTATCGGGCGATGGTTGCCTCGATCCTGGCAATCGCGTTCCTGTCTACCATTGTATGGGGGCACCACATGTTTATTTCTGGAATGAGTCCGTTCCTTGGATCGGTATTTACCTTTACAACGCTATTGATCGCTATCCCGTCTGCGGTGAAGGCCTTCAATTATATTACGACACTTTGGAAGGGTAACCTTCAACTCAATCCGGCCATGTTATTCTCCATTGGTCTGGTATCTACCTTCATCACGGGAGGTCTTACCGGAATCCTTTTAGGAGACAGTGCCCTGGATATTAATGTACACGACACCTATTTCGTAGTGGCTCACTTCCACCTGGTAATGGGTATTTCGGCCTTGTATGGTTTATTCGCCGGGGTGTATCACTGGTTCCCAAAAATGTTCGAATCGCGAATGATGAACAAGAATTTGGGTTACATCCACTTTTGGGTAACAGCCATTGGTGCCTATGGGGTATTCTTCCCGATGCACTTCATTGGAATGGCGGGTCTACCCAGACGTTATTATACCAATACCGAGTTCCCTTATTTCGATGATCTTACCGATGTAAATGTGGTGATCACTTGCTTCGCGTTCTTCGCGGCTGCGGGACAACTGGTATTCCTTTACAATTTTATCTCTTCTATTTTCTTCGGAAAAAAGGGCCCACAAAACCCCTGGAACTCGAATACCCTGGAGTGGACGGCGCCTATCAAGCACATCCACGGAAACTGGGATGGGCCTATTCCAGCTGTGTATCGCTGGCCGTATGATTATAGCAAATTGAACAAAGACGAAACCGATTACGTAGTACCGGGTCAGGACTTTACACCGCAAACACTTCCATTACAAGACAACGAGGAAGAAATGCACCATTAGACCAGCGGGAAACGTAACCCGAACGCATCACGAACCCTTCCATCGATTTTCTATGATGGAAGGGTTTTTTGTTATCTTTAATCCGCAACTAACCAAGCCATGAACACCCTCAAAAAGCTCATCTATTACTTTCCCAAGGCAGTTGCCGGTAAGGAACAGGAATTCACCTCCGGGAGTATTCGAAAGGCTGTTTATATGCTGTCGGTGCCGATGGTTCTCGAAATGATGATGGAATCCATCTTCTTTCTGGTCGATGCCTACTGGGTCTCAAGCCTTGGTGCCAATGCCATTGCGACCGTGGGATTGACCGAATCGGTACTCACCCTGGTGTATGCCGTTGCCATTGGTTTGAGCATGGGGGTAACCGCCATTGTTGCCCGGCGCATTGGAGAGAAAGACGTGCCGGGTGCGTCCCGGACGGCTGTGCAGTCCATCTTGTTAGGAATTGCCGTTTCCATAGCGATCAGTGTGATAGGAATCTTGTTTCCGAAGGAAATCCTATCCATTATGGGCGGGGAGCCCGAGTTGATCGCCGAAGGTTATGGCTTCACGCAGATACTCCTTGGTGGGAACGTAACCATCATGCTACTGTTCCTCATTAATGCCGTTTTTCGCGGAGCAGGAGATGCCTCCGTAGCGATGAAGGTGCTCATCGTATCCAATTTACTAAACATCATTCTGGATCCAATTTTCATCTTTGGATGGGGCCCTATTCCCGAGTTTGGGGTGAAGGGAGCGGCCATTGCTACCACCATAGGTAGAGGAAGTGCCGTGATATTACAGTTGTTGATCCTATTCGTGGGATGGAGCAAGATCAAGGTAGGATTTAAGGATCTGGTCTTTCGGGCCGATATCATGTGGCGACTCATCAAAGTGTCGCTGGGCGGTATCGGGCAGTTCATCATTGGAACTTCCAGTTGGGTGTTCCTCATGAGGATCATGGCCGAGTTCGGGAGCGAAGTGCTGGCCGGTTATACCATCGCCATTCGTGTGCTCATGTTTACACTCATGCCTTCCTGGGGTATGAGCAATGCAGCAGCTACGCTTGTGGGTCAAAACCTGGGTGCTCAAAAGCCCGACCGTGCGGAGCGCTCGGTGTGGAAGACAGGCAAGTACAATGCCTGGTTCATGGTGGTGGTTTCTATCTTTTATTTGTTTTTTGCTGAAATCATCCTCAAGATATTTAGCGACGATCCGGACGTGATCAAGTACGGCGCATTAAGCCTGCGTGTGATCGCAGCAGGCTATGTGTTTTACGCCTACGGAATGGTCGTTACTCAGGCATTTAATGGGGCGGGTGATACCCAGACGCCAACCATCATCAACTTCTTTTGCTTTTGGGTATTCCAGTTACCATTTGCCTATGTCGCAGCCCTCACTTTCGACGCCGGGCCTCTGGGCGTTCTTCTTGCCATTACCGTTGCCGAAGTGCTCATCGCGCTAGTGGCTATCTACCTTTTCCGCAAAGGAAAGTGGAAGGCTGTACAGGTATAATTACGGTATTCTGTCAGAAAAAATACGTAAAAACACGTATCAAATTTCTTGGAGCGAGGTAGTATTTTTAAGTCATTATACTAGTTGCGTTGTACGCTGGGGAGCGTTCAATGCAGAGAGCCACAATACCATTGTGGCTCTTTTTTGTTTGGAGTAAATACACGGTACCGGGTATTCTCCGGTTGCCTGAAAACAGGTTCATTTATGGCTCCTTAGGGAAAAGGTATGGGGAGTACCTTATGGAGAACCGTACGATTTACGTGCGGTTTTCCTGTTTCATTTCAAGTACCGCGAAACACTTCGTATATTTGTAGTATGAACGAACACTTGGATCCTTCCGGCGATCGATTAAGCCCACAGGAGCTTGACCTTGAGAAAAAATTGAGGCCATTAACCTTTAGTGATTTTACCGGACAAGAGCAGGCCTTGGAAAATCTACAGGTGTTTGTACAGGCGGCCAACCTGAGAGACGAAGCGTTGGATCACACCCTCTTTCACGGCCCTCCGGGTCTGGGAAAAACCACCCTCGCGCACATTCTTGCCAACGAACTGGACGTGAACATCCGGGTAACTTCGGGTCCGGTGTTGGACAAACCCGGCGATCTGGCAGGCCTACTCACCAATCTTGAAGAGCGGGATGTATTGTTCATAGACGAGATCCATCGACTCAGCCCTATTGTTGAGGAATACCTTTACTCGGCCATGGAAGATTACCGGATCGATATCATGATCGAATCGGGTCCTAATGCCCGCACCGTTCAGATAGACCTGGCACCTTTCACACTTATTGGAGCGACCACGAGATCGGGATTGCTCACGGCACCCATGAGAGCGCGCTTCGGAATTTCCTCCCGACTCAATTATTACACCACCGAATTACTCACCACCATCGTGCAGCGTAGTGCGGGTATTCTGGACATGCCCATCACCATGGAAGCGGCTATCGAGATCGCGGGGCGTAGTCGAGGGACCCCTCGTATTGCCAATGCATTGCTTAGAAGGGTTCGGGATTTTGCGCAGATCAAAGGAGATGGTACCATCAATATAGAGATCGCCAAATACGCTTTGGAGCAACTTAATGTAGACGCCCATGGCCTGGATGAGATGGATAATAAGATACTGGCCACCATCATAGAAAAATTCAAAGGAGGGCCGGTAGGGATCACTACCCTGGCAACGGCCGTATCCGAAAGTAGCGAAACCATCGAAGAGGTGTACGAACCGTTTCTGATTCAACAAGGTTTTATTGTGCGAACGCCACGCGGTCGCGAAGTAACGGAAGCAGGCTACAAGCACCTGGGTAAATTGAAAGGGCCCGCTCAGGGGGGCTTGTTCTCATGAGTAAGCGAACAAAATACTACTACCCCAAATCCTTACCGTTACTTACTTTTTTTCGGAATGCGGAAGCCATCCGTAAGAATCCCATTCCGTTTCATGATCGGTTTTTTAAGAAATATGGCGATACCTTCTCGGTTCGAATAGGAAGACGAAAATGGCTGCTTTTGTCACGAGACAAGGCGGTGGTGGAACATATTCTGCGAAAGAACCACAAGAATTATTACAAGTCCAAGATACAGACCAACTTCCTCTCCAAATATCTGGGGAACGGCCTGCTTACGAGTAATGGTGACTATTGGCTTCAGCAAAGGCGACTTATACAACCGGCCTTTCACAAACAGAAGATCTCCCAATTGGTTGGGTTGATGCAGCATACCATCGAGGAGGAGCTGGATGGGCTTCAGCAAGAAAAAGAACAAGATCTGTTCCCTATCATGAACAGCCTGGCGTTCAAGGTAGTGGCGACCTCTTTGTTTCACGTATCGGCATCCGATCAAACGTTGCAACGTTTGCAGGACATCATCCAGCAGGTGCAGGAATTCCTGGTCAAGGAAGTACGACTGCCCCACAAGAATTGGTGGTTCCGTCTAAGTGGCCAGGTTCGAAAGCACCTCAAACTTTCCGAAGAAAGTAGAAATATCTTGCTTGGGATCATTGAGCAGCGCAGAAACTCCACCGAACAACACAACGATCTGCTGGATATGCTGTTGGCCACACGCTACGAGGATAATGGCGAACCAATGACCAACAAACAACTCATCGATGAGATATCGATCCTGTTTGTTGCGGGCCATGAAACAACGGCCAATGCTCTCGCCTTTACCAGTTGGTTGCTAGCAAGACATCCCGATGTGCAGCGCAAAGTATGGAGCGAAGTTGAAGCCGTGACCTCTCAAACTTCCCAACCTATCGAGCAATTGGCGCAATTACAGTATACCAAGGCAGTGATCGATGAAGCCATGCGACTATACCCGCCTGCCTGGATCACCGATCGGGAGAATCTGGAAGATGATGGATTGGCCGGTTTTTCGATTAGAACGGATACGCTCGTTGGGGTTTCGTTTTATGCCTTGCATCGCCACCCCGATTATTGGGAACGCCCAGATGATTTCTGGCCGGAGCGGTTCCTTCCTGAAAATCGAAAGGACACGGCCGGGGTGTATTTTCCGTTTGGTGCCGGTCCGCGATTATGTATAGGACTTGGCTTTGCTATCTACGAGATGACCCTTGCCATTGCTTATTTGGTGAAACATTACGAGCTCACGACCACGGTCGAACAGGTAGGCATGAATCCGATGATCACATTAAAGCCTGTTAATGCTAGGGCAAAACTGGTGAAAAGGGCTTGAAAACGTAATTTTTTGACGAGAACATAGGGCAGGGTTCGTAAAGATTTTCAATCTTCGCAAAATATTTGATCACCGATGAAAAAACAGGGAATTTCATCCTTTCTTCGAAAAATACGCGTGTTGCATCTGGCAGATCGGGTTCGCTTCTACGTTCAGAAGTTTAAGAATCGAAAAGTGAATCGTGCCTTCAAAAAGCAGCATCCCGACGTGGTCTTGCCGCCCGATTATCTGATCTACGAATCCTTTCAGATCAATTACCATAAATATTATGTGCAAAGCAGGGAAGGCGCCCAGCATCTCGTGGACCTTTTCGGTAAGCATATCGAACTCAAGGACAAAAAGATCCTGGATTGGGGATGCGGTCCGGCCCGAATTTTACGACACTTGCCCGAGTTGGTAGGCAATGGTTGTTCCTACTACGGAACCGACTACAACGCGCGTACTATCGAGTGGTGTAAGGGCCATTTGCCTGGGATCAACTTCAATGCCAATACGCTGGAGGCCAAATTACCATACGACGATAACTTCTTCGACGTGATCTATGGGATCTCCATCTTCACACATTTGTCGGAGGAACTCCATCACGAATGGTACGCCGAATTGTATCGGATTTTAAAACCTGGAGGCATCATGATGTTGACCACCCAGGGGGATATTTTTAAAGCCAAGATGACGCCTGTTGAGCTGGAACTCTATAACCAGGGAGCCTTGGTGGTTCGTGGCCAGGTAACCGAAGGACACCGAATTTTCTCAGCTTTCCAGCCCAAGGAATTCATGAATTCCTTGTTCGCCAATGCCACTGTGGTGGCCCATATTGAGCAGCCGGTGGTAGATGGTTGGTACCCTCAGGACAAATGGATCGTTCGTAAATAGGGGTATTTTTTCTGAAAAGGGCTATCTTTCCCTAATGTCCATTTCCAAGCACACGCAATTCATTAAATCGGAGGCCAAGCGACTTGGTTTTTTATCCTGCGGAATCAGTAAGGCTGAATTTCTGGAGGAAGAAGCACCTCGTCTCGAAGCATGGCTCGACCGAAACATGCATGGTGAGATGAAGTATATGGAAAATTACTTCGACAAGCGGCTGGATCCAACCCTTTTAGTCCCGGGTGCCAAAAGTGTGATATCCTTATTGCTAAATTACTTCCCGGCAACCACCCAAAACGAAGACTCCTATAAAATTTCCAAGTATGCCTTCGGAACCGACTACCATTTCGTGATCAAGGACAAGTTGAAGCAATTGCTCTATTCCATTCAGTCCGAGATTGGGGCAGTGCATGGCAGGGCATTTGTCGATTCCGCACCCGTGCTAGACAAAGCCTGGGCGGCTAAAAGCGGACTGGGCTGGATGGGCAAGCATACCAACCTGCTCACCAAGCAGTTGGGTTCCTTTTACTTTATTGCCGAGCTCATTGTCGATCTGGATCTCGAATACGATACACCGGTGACCGATCACTGCGGGAGTTGCACCGCCTGCATCGATGCCTGTCCTACCCAGGCCATAGTAGAGCCTTACGTGGTCGACGGCAGCAAGTGCATATCCTACTTTACCATCGAGTTGAAAGACGCCATTCCGCAGGAAATGAAAAATACCTTCGACGACTGGATGTTCGGTTGCGACCTTTGCCAGGATGTTTGTCCGTGGAATCGTTTCAGCAAAACACACAACGAGCCCTTGTTCGATCCACATCCCGAGTTACTTTCTTATTCCAAAAAGGAATGGGAGGAGATCACCGAGGAGGTGTTTCAGAAAATATTCAAAAAAAGTGCTGTGAAACGGACGAAATTTGCAGGCCTGAAGCGAAATATCCAATTCTTGCAACAAGAGTAGCAACTACCTGAGAGGAATTGTCCTTGAAATTAACTCGAAAACTTTCGTTCTAACTCCTTCTCCGTTACCTTTGCACCACTCAAAAAGTTACCTATGAGCAAACAGAGTAAGCGCAGAGAAGCACTGTTATACCACGCCAAACCACGGCCCGGTAAGATCGAAGTGGTACCTACCAAAAAGTACGCTTCGCAGCGGGACCTTTCCCTGGCCTACAGTCCTGGCGTTGCCGAACCCTGCCTGGAGATCGCCAATGAAGTGGAGAACGTTTACAAATACACCAACAAAGGAAATCTGGTAGCTGTTATTTCCAACGGAACAGCCGTTCTGGGCTTGGGGAATATCGGTCCCGAAGCCTCGAAACCTGTGATGGAAGGTAAGGGACTGTTATTTAAGATCTTCGCGGATATCGATGTTTTTGATATCGAAGTGAGTGCCGAAAACATCGATGATTTTGTAGATACTGTCAAGCGAATCGCTCCTACCTTCGGTGGGATCAATCTAGAGGATATCAAATCGCCCGAAGCCTTCGAGATCGAATGCAGGTTACGAGACGAATTGGACATTCCGGTGATGCACGACGATCAACATGGGACTGCGATCATTTCGGCAGCTGCCCTTTTGAACGCCCTTGAATTGGCTGGAAAGGACATCGCCCAGGTCAAGATCGTGATCAGTGGTGCGGGTGCTGCTGCCATCTCCTGTACTCGGATGTACAAGGCGTTTGGTGCCAGGGCCGAGAATATGGTCATGTTGGACAGCAAGGGAGTAATTCGCAATGACCGGGAAGATCTCACCGAGGAGAAGAAGGAGTTTGCCACCTCACGCAAGATCGATACCCTGGCCGAGGCCATGGTAGACGCCGATGTGTTTTTGGGACTTTCCATTGCTAATATTGTGGATCCTGAAATGCTTTTGAGCATGGCCCAAACCCCGATCGTTTTTGCCATGGCCAATCCCGACCCGGAGATCGCTTATAACCTGGCTGTGCAAACCCGGGATGATATCATCATGGCCACGGGAAGGAGCGATCATCCCAACCAGGTAAATAATGTACTTGGATTCCCGTTCATCTTTCGCGGAGCCTTAGACGTGAGAGCCACTAAGATCAATGAGGCTATGAAAATGGCGGCGGTCAAAGCATTGGCTGCCCTTGCCAAAGAACCGGTTCCCGAGCAAGTAAACATTGCTTATGGTGAGACCAAACTCACCTTCGGCGAGGAATATATCATCCCGAAACCCTTCGATCCAAGACTCATTGCAACCATTCCACCTGCTGTTGCCAAAGCAGCCATCGAAAGTGGTGTGGCCACCGAGCCGATTAAAGACTGGGATGCATATACCGACGAGCTGCTTGACAGAATGGGAAGTGATCATAAGATCACCAGGCTGTTGATGGACCGTGCACGCACAGATCCCAAGCGTATTGTTTTTGCTGAAGCCGATCATCTGGACGTGCTCAAAGCCGCGCAGATCGCCTACGAGGACGGATTGGCCATTCCTATTTTATTGGGACGCATTACGGTGATCAAGGAACTGATGAAGGAGATCGAGTTTGAAGAAGAGGTTGAGATCATTGATCCAAAGAGCGATCAACAGCTCGAGAATTTGCATCGATATGCCCAGTTGTTTTGGGAGCGAAGAAAAAGAAATGGAGTTACCTTGTTCGATGCCAGACGGCTCATGCGAGAGCGTAACTACTTTGCGGCCATGATGGTTCACGAAGGTGATGCCGATGGTATGATCTCCGGTTATGCCCGAGCCTACCCCAGCGTGCTTAAACCTGTGCTGGAAACCATTGGAAGGTTTGATGGGGTCGACAAGGTGGCCACGACCAACCTGATGCTTACTCCGAGAGGTCCACTGTTTTTGTCGGATACCTCTATTAATATCGACCCAACGGCCAATGAGCTGGCCAATATTGCCCAAATGACCAATCATACGATCAAGATGTTTGGTCTCACTCCGGTGATCGCTATGATCTCCTATGCAAATTTTGGATCGTCCAAAGACCCGAAGGCCGCCAAGGTACGGGAAGCCGTAAAATTGCTGCATACTTCCAATCCCGACATGATCGTGGATGGGGAGTTGCAAACTGATTTTGCCTTGAACGGAGAAATGCTTCGGAATAACTTCCCCTTCTCCAAACTGGCAGGAAAAAAGGTAAATGCGATGATCTTCCCTAATCTCGACTCGGCCAACAGCAACTATAAGATGCTCAAGGAGCAAAAGGATGTGGAGTCCATTGGCCCCATCATGTTGGGGATGAAAAAACCAGTACATATCCTGCAGTTGGGTGCCAAAGTGGAAGAGATGGTAAATATGACGGCAATTGCCGTAGTCGATGCCCAACGAAAGGAGAAGCGCGCCCGTGATGAAAAGAAAGGAAAAACCAGCTAATTGTCCCTCTTATTTTCGTATTCGGAAACACTCGTAGATGGAAATAATTATACTATATTTGGGCCAACAACTGGATGCCAAGGAATGATTACCCATTTACAGGGAAGACTGATTGAAAAAAACCCGACCGACATTGTTATAGATTGTAATGGTGTGGGTTATTTTTTGAACATTTCATTGCATACATTTTCACAACTCCCCGATGATGAAAATGTGAAGTTATATACACTATAATAGGAAATCCAAAACCAACTTTAGGATGTAAAAATATAAACGTAGTTTTTGGCTGTAATTCAAAAGATATTTCGATATCTGATCTTTATGATATTTCAAATATGGATGAAGGTTTTTGTACTATGCCAGCCATTACAATATCGGAAGATGACGCTAATTCGGTAAGCGTTTTGATAAATACAGATGAGGGACAAATAAACATTTCAAATGGTATTACAGAAAAAACGGTATTAAATTTCGATGTTAAGGCCGATGAAGAAAGTTCAGTTAATGGAAACTCTGAATGCGAATCTACGATCACTGTAGATGTTGTAAATCTTGCAATAACTGAAATGGAAGTAGTTCAATCACTGGATGCTTCAGAAGAGCCTATCGCAAAAGATATGATAGCAGCTGGCGGTAGTGTAATCTATAAAATTGTAATAACAAATTCAAGTTCAATAACTGCCAATAATGTAAAATTGGAATTAGACTTCGATACGAATATTTATGATTTTGACAGTTTTGTGAATGATGACGAAATCACTTCGGATGCTATTGATGAAACCGATGATGCTGAAAAAGGTAACGGTAAAGTAAGTTTCATCTGGAATGAATTGGCATCAACTGACCTAACCAGAACCGCTCATATCAAGCTAAATGTTAAAGATGACATTAGTGGAGAAAATCCGAACCAGACTAATGCAGCTGTAACTTTTATGGGCGCAGTTGATGGGGATGGAGTTAAAATAGAAAGTTGTACAGAGAATATTGGCCAGGACCTCTTTATTACTCCACCTACACCTCAAGTAGCCATCTATGATCTTGCCCTTGTCAAGACCATCACCAACTCTAATGCTGATGACGGCTTCAATATTGGCGATGTGGTTAATTTCAAAATCGAAGTAAAGAATGAAGGGCAAGTAAGTTCTGGTGATTTTACTGTGACAGATTTATATCCTGCTGGCATGACTGATCCACAAGGAATAGATGGGACAACTATTTCTGATCATACTACTAATGAACGTTCCTTTAAGCTAAATGGAAGCAATCTTATGGTTGGAGCTACTCAAGCATTCGAATTTTCCTTAAAAATAGATGATGGGGCAGAAGATTTATTAGATAATGCCTACTGGCCCTATCAAAACTGGGCAAGAATATCAGCGAACAGCGGAGATGACTGCGATTCTAAAAATCTCAGTGCTAATGCATGGAAAGATGATGGATCAGGAATAACTGGAGGCAACGCACCCACTGAAGATAAAACCCAGTTTGGGGTAGCAGGATGCGAAGAAGGCGACCTTGACCATGTCGACTTCGCCACGGTAAACCT
Organism: Bacteroidota bacterium; assembly: GCA_039028655.1. Lineage (GTDB taxonomy): Bacteria > Bacteroidota > Bacteroidia > Flavobacteriales > Flavobacteriaceae > Aureisphaera. Next base: position 356 of record JBCCHR010000024.1, on the reverse strand, counting down.
CAAGCTCATAGACCTAGAGCTGGAGAAGAAAATGGCGAATAGCGCAGGGACTATTATTAATAATGACGATGACATCGAAGTGGGTGAGACTATCACCTATACTATAACCATTACGAATAATGATGAAGATATAAATGAGAAAGACGGCGTAGCCAGCGATGCCTCTGGTGTAGAAGTCATGGATATAATTCCTGAAGGCTTGGAGTTTATTACATTAACAGAAAACGATCAGGGTAAGGCTAGTTTATCTGGCAAGGAAATAACATGGAACGTTAGGAATTTAGATTTAAAAGAAACTAAATCGATATCATACACTGCCAAAGTCCTCCCTCCATTCAAATCAAATCTACCTAGTT
>JBCCHR010000023.1:0-14694 GCA_039028655.1 Bacteroidota bacterium | reverse complement strand
TTTTATTACAATTTAAAAGGGAAAAATCAATAATTTGCGCACGAAAGACTGGCTGGAGAAATCCAAAAATTCACCGTTTCACATCAAAGGTAACTCACTAAAAAAGATGATTTTACAAAAATTATCATTGCTCAACTATAAAAATTTCGAGACGCAGGATTTTGAGTTCGATCCAAAAATAAACTGTTTTGTGGGCAAGAATGGTGTGGGCAAGACCAATGTGCTGGACGCGATCTACCATCTATCCTTTGGCAAGAGTTACTTCAATCCAATTACAACGCAGAACATTAGGCATGGCACTGAATTTTTCGTAGTCGATGGCACCTATTCGAAAAAGAAGCGGGACGAAAAGATCGTGGTAAGCGCCAAAAAAGGACAGAAGAAGATGATCAAACGCAACGGCAAGGCGTACGAAAAATTTAGCGAGCACATTGGCTTCCTTCCCCTGGTGATCATCTCTCCTTCCGATCGCGACCTCATCATCGAGGGTAGTGAGACACGCCGTAAATTTATCGATGGTGTGATCTCGCAAGGGGACCCTACCTATCTTCAAACCCTACTGAAGTACAACAAGGTCCTGGCACAGCGCAATTCCTTGCTCAAGTATTTTGCCATAAACCACACGTTTGACGGAGATACCTTAGCGATCTACAACGAACAGCTAAGTGAATTTGCTGCAGTTATTTACGGCAAAAGAGTGGCCTTTATCGAGGAATTCCTTCCGATCTTCATGGAACGTCACAAGGCCATTAGCAATGGTGGTGAAAGTGTTGGGCTGGTGTATCGGAGTCAGCTCGCAGAAAAGGATCTGGCTACGTTGCTGGAGGAAAACCTGCAGAAAGATACGATCACCCAATACACCAATTTTGGTATACACAAAGACGATCTGGTGTTCCAGATCGATGATCATCCTATCAAGAAATTTGGGTCGCAAGGGCAGCAAAAGTCATTTTTGATCGCTCTGAAATTGGCCCAATTCGATTTTATAAAAACGCAGAGCAAGGTTACCCCAATTTTGCTATTGGATGATATTTTCGACAAATTGGACGAAGATCGTGTGGCACAAATCATTACCTTAGTCGATAACGAGAACTTTGGGCAACTATTTATAACCGACACCCATGCCGAGCGTACCGAAGAAGTGGTAAAACGAGTGCATCAATCCTATAAAATGTTTGAGCTTTCGGCCTAGTCCCGGATTATCGACCATCTACAATCATGCGTACACCAAACTTGAGAATTGAACATTGAACCTTGAATATTGAACCTAGACCATCGATCTTATGATAAAAAAAATACTCATTCTATCCATCTTCATTGCCCTTTCCGCCTGTGGCTCGAAAGATTTTGAGGCACAAAAGGCCCATATTGCCGGTTATTGGGAGATCAAAAGTGTAGAAATGGGCGATGGTAGTTTCAAGGAATTTGATGTAGCCACTTCGGTAGACTACATCGAGGTGTCGGGTGATAACGGTGTTCGCAAGAAACTAATGCCCAAAGTAGACGGAACCTTTACGGAGTTTCCAACCACGGAGCGTTTCCAATTCAGTATTGCAGGTGATAGCCTGATCATGCATTACAGCACACCCTTTGCCAATTGGAACGAGACGGTCCTGGAGGCCTCTGCCAATAGGCTCGTTACCCTGAATAAGGACGGAAAACGATTTGAATACGAAAGGTTTCAACAAGTTGCCCTTGCAGAATAGATGATCGCAACATGAATAGCAAGATCCTGCTTCTACGTCCAAATGACAAGCAGGCAAGATGAATTCAGCAATAAAAAACAATGAGTAAACGCAAAGCCGAACAATCCACTCTTGGCGAAGTCCTGAAAGACTTCTTTGCTTCTCGAAAGAAGTTGCAACGAGGTTTGAACAAAGTCTCGGCTCAAGAGGCCTGGCATGGGGTGATGGGAGAAGCAATCTCCAAGTACACTACCGAAGTGCTGCTGGAAAGGGATACCCTCTACGTGCGGCTTAGCTCGTCGGTTTTGCGGGAAGAACTGAGCTATGGAAAAGAAAAGATCATTACGTTGCTCAACAAGGAACTCGGGACCGAACTGATCAAAAAACTGGTGCTTAGATAGCCGAAAGCCACTTCCCCGACATTTGCCCACCAATGATGAACAAATCCTGAGGCCTGTGGCTCTCCAATGGGTTACAAAGGTCAGACTTTTGGTCGACCCGGGTAGTAACCTTTATTAAAAAATCTCTTTTCCTGCGAAGTGAAACTGACTCTCGATCTCGGCGTTCTCGTCGCTGTCACTTCCGTGTACGGCATTCTCTCCGATGGAGTCGGCATACATGTTTCGGATCGTACCTTCTGCCGCTTCAGCCGGGTTGGTAGCACCGATCAAGGTTCGGAAATCTTCCACGGCGTTATCTTTTTCAAGAACAGCAGCCACAATGGGTCCACGTGTCATGTACTCCACCAATTCTCCAAAGAACGGACGCTCCTTATGGATGGCATAGAAGGCCTGAGCCTCTGCAGTGGTCATTTGAGTAAGTTTCATGGCCGCGATTCTAAATCCGGCACCGGTGATCTTTTCTAGGATAGGACCTACGTTTCCTTTTTCAACGCTGTCCGGTTTCAACATGGTAAATGTTCTGTCTGTTCTCATTGTTTTTTCAAAATTTGTGCAAAAATAACCAATTCGATTCCAAATACAAGCAATTAACCATTGTTTAATATTGCTGAATATGACGTTCGTACAAAAAGTCGTCCTCGCCCCTTATTTCGAAGGTAACCGTGTTCTTCTCGAAGTCGAAACCCAACACACCAAAATTGAGACGTTTCACCACATTGCTGATGCGATGTACATTCCCTTCGGTAGCACCATCGATCCAGGTGTGGGTCAATCCACTGCTGGTAAAATCGATCAAGGGATAAGACAGTCCAGCCTCCGTATCTACCGATATCTCGGCCATATGGCGATCACCACTCAAAAACAGGATATTCCTGGCAGCTGCCCCTTGCAGTAGCTGCTCCATTTTTTTTACTTCGGAAGTATGATTGCCCCATTTCTCCCAGCCATGGCTATCGTTTAGAAACTGAATGCTGCTCACAATGAGCGTAAAATTGGCGCTGTCGTCGTTCAATTCTTCTTCCAACCATTGCCATTGCGCTGCTCCCAATAAGGTTCCACCTTCGCCTTCCGGCCAAGCATCATAACGTCTCATAGGTTCCTTACTTTTTTTCAACGAATCTCGGAAGGAACGAGTGTCCAGTAAGATGAGTTTGATACTTCCTTGATCCGCTGTAAATGTTTGTGAGGTGTACACCCCGTCGCGCGATCTTCTTTCGTCATCGGATGGTACATTCAGAAAATCCAGCATAAGTTTTTTGGATTCCTCTATCTTGGGATACTCATTGCCCGCATCATTTTCACCCAGATCATGGTCGTCCCAGGTACCGGTAATAGCGGTCATCTCTGCCAGTGCCTTGTAATCGGGATGAGCAGCTACTTTATCATAATCGGCCTTCATTTTGGCCATATCTTCGGTATCTGCGTAAATATTGTCCCCACCCCAAACAAAAAGATCAGGTTGGTGATCGATAATGGGCTTCCATAAGGGTTGTTCCCGTTCCTGGTCGTTACAACTGGCGAATACCAGGGTAAAGTCGAAAGCAGCCTCTGCTGTATTTTTTTGTTCTTCGGAAGCAGCCGCAGCTGCTTTATCCGGGCTTTTGCGGCAGGAAAGGCTGGTTAGCACGACGATAATCGCTAGGAAATACTTCATGATTAGTTGGTTTTATGAGCTTCAAATTTAACCATTCCAACTTTACCGTACTACTAAGAAATTGTATCTTCGCCACGTTTATGAACAAAGAGATTGCTCAGCATATGGACCGCTTGCTCCAGGAAAAGGGTCGCATCGTGATCGTTGGCCACAAGAACCCGGATGGCGATGCGATCGGATCTTCATTGGGGCTTTATTTTTTTCTGAAAGGGCGCGGGCACATCGTCCAGGTGGTGATGCCAAACGATTTCCCAGAGTTCCTGAAATGGTTACCCGGTTGCAACAGCATTATTACGTACGATCGGGAGCAAGAAAAGGTGGCCGCTGAAATTGGACAAGCAGATCTTATCTTTACTCTGGACTTCAATGCGCTTAATCGAACCGGAGATCTGGGCGAGGTATTGGAAAAAGCACAGGCACAGTTTGTAATGATCGATCACCACCAGCAACCCGATGATTATGCTGTGGTTACCTACAGTGATGTAACCATGAGCTCCACCTCCCAGATGGTGTATCATTTGATAGAACATTTGGATGGTGTGGCCGATATAACACCGGAAGTGGCGACCAATCTCTATGCCGGCATTATGACGGATACCGGTTCGTTCCGGTTTCCGGCAACCACGGCAACCACACATCGAGTGATCGCCTCGCTAATGGATCGCGGAGCTTCCAACAGTCAGATCCATCAGAATGTCTATGATACCAATAGCCATAACCGACTCAAATTACTGGGTGTTGCACTGAATAACCTGGTAATCCTTCCTGAGTATCGCACGGCCTATATTTCGATCTCTCAGGACGAACTCGACGCCAATCATTTCAGGAAGGGAGATACCGAAGGCTTCGTGAATTATGCCCTTTCGGTAAAAGACATGATCTTCGCCGTGATCTTTATTGAGAACAAACAGGAACAGATCACCAAGATATCCTTCCGAAGCAAAGGAGGTTTCTCGGTCAACATGTTTGCCAGGGAACATTTTAACGGTGGTGGGCACACCAATGCGGCTGGCGGACGAAGCGACCTGTCGCTGCAAGCAACGATAAACGAATTTATTAGTATATTGCCCCACTATAAAAATGCCCTGAACAATGCTTCGTAACCTATTAACGCTGTGCCTTTTGGCCTGTATGGCCTTTTCCTGCAAGAGCCCGGAAGCCCGACGACCAGTGAAGAGCACATCCGGCAGCTTTATCAAGGAGTCGGCCGAGCGCAACAAGAAGATCTACGATAAAGAACAGAAAGTGATCGAATCGATCATTGCCGCCGACAACGCAAACGACTATATTTCCTCCGAACTTGGTTTTTGGTATTATTACAACACCCGGGATTCGATCGCTACTCAAACTCCGCAGGTTGGAGACGATGTAACTTTCTCCTACGATATCAAAATGCTGAATGGTGATCTGGTCCTGTCTAAAGAAGAAAATGGCCTGCAGCGCTATAAGATCGACCAAACCAACCAAGAGTTGATCTCGGGCATCCGGGACGGACTCAAATTTATGAAGGAGGGCGAGACCGTAACCTTCCTCTTCCCATCGTATATGGCGTTTGGGTATTACGGAATTGAAAACAAACTGGGCACCAATACTCCCATTCAGAGTACGGTCACCCTCGAATCGATAACAACCCAAGAAAATTAAATGCAAAAACAAATGAAAAATATCCTAGTACTCGCATTTCTCGTAGGTGCGATCACATTAACTTCCTGTAAATCTAAATACCCCAACCTGGATGACGGGCTGTACGCGGAGTTTGTAACCAACAAAGGAACCTTTGTGGCCAAATTCTATCACGAAACCACCCCACTCACGGTTGCCAATTTTGTAGAGCTGGCCGAAGGGAAACACCCAATGGTTGATACTACGTATGCTGGAAAACCTTACTACGACGGACTTATCTTTCATCGCGTGATCAAAGATTTTATGATCCAGGGTGGAGATCCGCTCGCCAACGGATCTGGGAATCCCGGTTACCGTTTTCCGGATGAGTTTATTGATACCTTAAAACACGACCGTAAAGGATTGCTTTCGATGGCCAATTCCGGACCGGGCACCAATGGGAGTCAGTTTTTCATTACCTTGAAAGAAACTCCGTGGCTCGATGGCAAGCACACCATCTTTGGAGAGATCGTAGTTGGACAAGAAATCGTTGATGCCATTGGTGCTGTGGAAACCAGCCAGCCGGGCGATGTTCCGGTTTCGGAAGTAGTGATAGAGACTGTCACTGTGATGAACAAGGGTGTAGATGCGCCGTCATTCACAGCCGAAATGGAGAAGATCGAGGAGGAAAAAAGAGCCAAAGAAGCCGCTATGCAGTTGATTGCCAATGCCACATCCGAAGAACACAATAAATTGAAGGAGCAGGCCGAAACCCTCGAGACCGGATTACAAATGTACTGGGTGCACCGTGGAAAAGGAGTGAAACCCGAAGATGGTAGCAAGATCCGTATGAATTATGCCGGTTACCTAACCGACGGTACCCTGTTCGATACTTGTATTCTTGAGATCGCCGAAAAGTATGATCAGGTGGACGTAAACCGCCTCGCCAGAGGGCTGTACGGACCTACGGTGAGCGACTACGGTAAGGAAGCGCGTCTCATCCCTGGATTTAGAGAAGGCTTGAACATGATGGCCGTTGGAGACAAGACGGTCCTCTTTATTCCATCCCACCTTGGATATGGTCCGCGTGGAGCTGGTGGCGTGATCCCGCCGGATGCCGACCTCGTATTTGAGTTGGAGTTGGTGGATATTTTCAATCCGGAATAATTCCTTCAGCAAAAAAAGAAAAAAGAAACCTCCGTGCAATGCGGAGGTTTTTTTATGCTGAAAACAGAAGGCTACTTATTATTTCTTCGGAATATTTTTCAATATCTCCTTGACAAAAGTCCAGTATTTCTGCGTGGAAGAGATACTCGCACGCTCATCGGGAGAATGGGCGCCTTTAATATTCGGGCCGAACGATATCATGTCCATTCCAGGATAGTTTTGTCCCAAAATACCGCATTCAAGACCCGCATGACAGGCGGCAACATTGGCTTTCTCACCAAACAGCTCCTGGTACAATTGGTCCATAACCTTCAAAATGGGGCTTTCCATATTGGGTGCCCAACCCGGATAAGACCCCGTAGCCGTCACTTCATATCCCGCCAAACCAAAGGCTCCGGAAAGCACATTCACCATATCGGCCTTGGATGACTCCACAGACGAGCGCGTAAGACACTCTACCTTGATCGCTCCCTGAGCCACGGTTACTTTTGCAATGTTATTGGAGGTTTCCACGAGGTCGGCGATGGCTGGACTCATTCGATAGACCCCATTGTGCGTGGCGTATAGAGCCCGGAGCAGTCCCTCCTGATCTAGTTCACTCATTGCCGTTTCCGGAGCAGTTACCTTTTCGGTAACGATTGAGAGTTCCGGTTCGAGTAGTCGGTACTCATCGATGATCTTCGTTTGCTCGGCCTCCATACTGGTCACGAAATGCGACACATCTTCGGCACGCACCGCCACAACCGCAACACTTTCCCTGGGGATGGCGTTTCGCAGGCTACCTCCATGAATAGAATGTAATGCCATATGATCTCCCGCTGCCGAGAGCAATCGGTTCATGAGTTTATTAGCATTTCCAAGACCTTTGTGAATATCCATCCCGCTATGCCCGCCTTGTAGCCCTGTCAAGCGTATTTCGTATCCCTGGGCTGAGGCATCAACGGGAACGCGTTCGTAAGAGCCCATGGCCGTAACATCGACCCCTCCGGCACAACCCACTCCAATTTCATCGTCCTCTTCGGTATCCAGGTTGAGTAAGATCTCCCCTTGAAGAAGCCCTCCTTTGAGCCCCATAGCACCGGTCATTCCGGTCTCTTCGTCAATTGTAAATAGCGCATCGAGCGCAGGATGCGGTATGTCGTCACTGGCCAGGACGGTCATAATGGTTGCCACACCCAGGCCGTTATCGGCCCCAAGGGTGGTTCCATTGGCTTTCACCCAATCCCCGTCGACGTGCATATCGATTCCCTGGGTGTCGAAGTCGAAGTCGGTATCGCTGTTTTTTTGATGTACCATATCCAAATGCGATTGCATGACGATGGGACGACGATCTTCCATTCCCGGACTGGCCGGTTTGCGGATGATCACGTTTCCAACTTCGTCTTCAATGGTTTCCAACCCAAGATTGGCTCCAAAATCCTTCATGAATTGAATCACTCTTTCCTCTTTTTTGGAGGCCCTGGGTACCGCGTTCAAATCGGCAAAATGGTTCCAGATTCCGTTGGGTTCTAAACTTCGTATGGCTTCGTTCATGGTATTCAGAATTAAAATTCAAAATTACTGTTTTAATCGTGTCACAGGAAATTAAAGATCAAAGAATTCTTTGTAGATTTGAATCATGCGAAGACGAACCTTGGTCATTTTGGCGTTGCTCCTACCCGTTCAATACATTGCTCTTCGCGTACTTCGTTTTTTTCCTGAATTTGTCGAAACCTATTACAGCCAGGGAATATATCCCTACATCGCGAAACTATCACGCTATGTCTTTGGCTGGATTCCATTTTCCTTTGGTGATGTATTGTACACTTTCTTGGTGCTCTACCTGATACGATGGCTGTATAAGAATGTGCGACGCGCCCGTAAGATCCCTCGCCGGGTAGCTCTGGAAATTGTTGCATCCCTATCCGTTATTTATTGTGTTTTCAATTTGATGTGGGGGTTGAACTACTACCGGGTTCCCTTGCACCAAACCCTGGAACTGGACCGGGATTACACCACCGAAGAGTTGATCGCCACCACCGAACGCCTGATCGAAAAGGCCAACGCCATGCATCGGCAATTGGGCTTCGAAGACAGCACCAAAGTGGTGTTACCTTACTCCCAACAGGAGGTCTTTCAGAAATCGATCAACGGTTACCAAAATTTGGAAGAAGAATTTCCGAGCCTTCGTTACTCGCCAAAAAGTATCAAGAAAAGTGGTTGGAGCCTGGGGCTCACCTACATGGGCTACAGCGGCTATTTTAATCCACTTACCGGAGAGGCACAGGTTAATAATTTGATCAAAACCTATAAATTCCCAGTCGTAAGTTGCCATGAACAGGCGCATCAAATAGGCTATGCTGCCGAGAATGAGGCCAATTTTATCGCCACGCTCGCTACCTTGCACAACGACGATCCATACATTCAATATACCGGGTATATTTTTGCGCTTCGTTATTGCGTGAACGAGATCGCCAGAAGGGACCTGGACACCTACGAGGCTATCCTACCAACGATCAACTTTGGGATCCTGGAAAGTTACCGAGAAATGCGGGAGTTTTGGGCGAGTTACGAGAATCCGTTCGAAGACATCTCCAAAGCTTTTTGGGATCAATTCCTTAAAGCCAACAACCAATCCAAGGGAATCATGAGCTACAGTTATATGGTGGCGTTGGTGGTGAACTACTTCGAGGATCGACCCATGTAGCAAGCCACGACCCTTAAGACAGGTTCAAAACGTAGGTATTTCCGGACTTGAAAGTGTTAAAGCCGTCCTCCGGTAATCCAATAAAGCCCTTTCCTCACTATATTTAAGGTCTAAATAACCCACTTTCTCTATATGAAAAAACTAAGCATACTCTCGCTCTTCCTTTGTATGTTCATGGGGATGAGTGCACAAGAGTACTTTCCAAAGAACGACGGTGTCAAAGAAGAAAATAACAACTTCACGGCCTTTACCAATGCCACGCTGCACGTCACGCCAACGCAGGTGATCAACGGAGGTACCTTACTCATTCAAAAGGGTAAGGTCATAGCAGCCGGAAGCAATGTGACGATCCCGGGTAATGCCATTTTGATCGATCTCGACGGCAAACACGTTTACCCTTCCTTTATCGAAAGCTTTTCCGACTTCGGAATTGAAAAACCAAAGCGCAAACCACGCAATGGGCGTTCGGCCCAGTACGAACCTTCCAGGGAGGGATTTTACTGGAATGATCACATCATGCCCGAGAACGACGGGATCACCAAGTTCTCCTACGACAAAAAAAGGGCAGCGACCTTGCGAAAAGCGGGATTCGGCGTCGTGAATTCACACATTATGGATGGGATCGCCCGTGGAACAGGAGTCCTCGTAGCCCTGAATGACGAAGATGGGGATGAAACCCGAGTACTGGAAGACACCTCCGGGCAGTTCTTCTCCTTCTCGAAGAGCGTTACCAGTTTGCAATCGTACCCAGGATCCCTCATGGGTGCCTTGGCGTTGCTGAGACAGCTTCACTACGACCTGGACTGGTACCAGAAAGGAAATGCCTCCACCAAGGATCGTTCCCTCGAGGCGATGATCGAAAATAAGAACTTGGTTTCCTTCATCGATGCTGGAAACAAGGGCAATAACTTGCGTGCCGATAATTTTGCCGACGAATTTGGTCTCGACTTCGTGATCGTAGGTGGCGGCGACGAATACGAGGCGATAGCCAATATCAAAGCTACCAACGCTCGCTACATCATTCCATTAAATTTTCCTTCGGCCTTTGACGTAAGCGATCCTTACCAGGCCAAGTATGTGTCGCTGGAAGACATGCGTGCCTGGAATCAGGCACCAAGTAACTTAAAAGTACTTGCCGAAAATGGTGTGACCTTTTCCTTAACAACGCATGATCTGAAGAAGGTAACCGATTTCCATCCCAACCTTCGGAAGGCCATTCGTTATGGTTTCAACAAAACAAAAGCCCTGGAGGCACTTACTACCGTGCCAGCCGCATTGCTGGGCAAAAGTAACGAACTGGGGACCCTGGAAAAGGGTAAATACGCCAATTTCCTGATTACTTCGGGGGATATTTTTGACAAGGAAACCACCTTGTTCGAGAATTGGGTTCAAGGAGCCCGGCATGTGATCAATGATAAGGACCAAAAAGATATTCGCGGCAGCTACAACTTGACGGCTGCAGGCAAACAATACCAAATGAAGATCTCCGGAAGTGCCTCTAAACCAAAACTGGAGATCAAGCAGGACACCGTCAAATTCCCTTCAAAGTTGACGTATAAGGGTAACTGGGTTACGTTTTCATTTTCTTCGGAAGACAAATCGGATGCCTATGCTGCAACGGGCATCATCACCAAAACCTCAGAGAATTTCAATGGTAGACTCATACTCCCGAACGGAAGTGAGAGCAGCTTCTTTGCAGCCCGGACCGTTTCCGAAGAAGAAAAGAAAAAAGACAAAGAAAAGTCGATGGATGCGCCTGAGGTTGTCCCTGTGACCTATCCCAATGTGGGGTATGGTTTTGCAAACAAGCCGCGACCGCAAAACACCCTCTTCAAAAATGCCACGGTGTGGACCGGGGAAGATGCGGGTATTTTGGAAACTACGGATGTGTTGGTAAAAGACGGTAAGATCGCCCGAATAGGCAAGAACCTCAGTCCCGGAGGTGCCACTGTGGTCGACGCAACGGGCAAACATCTCACGGCCGGAATTATTGATGAACACTCGCACATTGCGGCACTTTCGATCAATGAAGGGGGACAAAATTCCTCGGCAGAAGTTTCGATCGAAGACGTGGTGGATCCGGAGGATATCGATATTTACCGTAATCTCGCAGGAGGCGTAACGAGTATTCAGATCTTACATGGCTCGGCCAATCCTATCGGAGGAAGATCTGCCATCATCAAACTAAAATGGGGCGAAGATGCGCAAGGGCTCATTTACGACAACAGTCCGAAGTTTATCAAATTCGCCCTGGGTGAGAATGTGAAGCAGTCCAACTGGCAAAGTTTTAGCCGCTTCCCTCAAACTCGTATGGGGGTGGAACAATTGTATGTGAATTACTTCAATCGGGCCAAGGCGTACGATGCTCGAAAGAAAAGTGGTCGTCCTTATCGCAAGGACACCGAATTGGAAGTATTGGCCGAAGTGCTCAACGGGGAGCGCTATATAAGCTGTCACAGTTATGTGCAAAGTGAGATCAATATGCTGATGAAGGTGGCCGAACGATTTAACTTCCGGGTAAATACGTTCACTCACATTCTCGAAGGATACAAGGTTGCCGACAAAATGAAGGAACACGGAGTGGGCGGCTCTACTTTTAGCGATTGGTGGGCTTATAAGTACGAGGTGAACGACGCCATCCCTTACAATGCAGCTATCATGAGCAAAGTGGGTGTGACAGTGGCTATCAATAGCGACGATGGTGAAATGTCTCGCCGACTTAATCAGGAGGCGGCCAAAGGAGTAAAATATGGTGGCATGAGTGAGAAGGAGGCCTGGAAAATGGTGACCATCAACCCGGCCAAATTACTCCACCTGGACGATCGAACCGGTAGTATCAAAGAAGGTAAAGATGCAGATCTGGTGCTGTGGAGCGATCACCCGCTATCTGTTTATGCCAAGGCGGAGAAGACCATGATCGACGGTACAGTATATTTCGACCTGGAAACGGATAAGGCCAAGCGAAGGGCCATCCAAAACGAACGGAACAAACTCATGAAAATGATGCTAGCCGAAAAAGAAGGAGGCGGAAAGACACGGCCTCCAAGACAAAAAGATAAGATCCACTTTCATTGTGACACTGTAAACTATTCCAACCATGAGCATCATTAAGAACATACTGGCAGCAACCATCATTAGTGTTGGATTTCAGGCCTGGGCGCAACAAACCCCGGCACCGGCACAATCGGAAATCATCACTATTTCGGGAGCCACCCTGCACGTAGGAAACGGTACCGTTATTGAAAATGGCATTATTGTATTTGAAAATGGCGTGATCACCTCGATGGGAGGCCCTATGGCCCCGACAAGGGGTAAGATCATCGACGCCACTGGGAAACATCTGTATCCCGGATTCATCGCACCGGCAAAGTCGCTGGGACTAATCGAGGTAAATGCCGTTCGCGCGAGCAACGACCAGGACGAAATTGGAGAGTTTATCCCCAATATTCGCAGTATAATTGCCTACAATGCCGAGAGCAAGGTGGTGGAAAGCATGCGACCCAATGGGGTCTTATTAACACAAACAACTCCTAAGGGAGGTACCATCTCCGGCACCTCTACGATCGTGCAACTGGATGCCTGGAACTGGGAGGATGCCATCGTAAAAGAGGACGACGGAGTTCATCTCAACTGGCCAAACAGTTTCCGGAGAGGTCGCTGGTGGTTGGGTGAAGAACGTGGTTGGAAGCCAAACAAAGACTACAATAAGGAATTGGGCGAGATCAAGGATTACTTTTTGCAGTCGGCTGCCTACGGCAAAAGCAAACCCGAAACAATCAACGAAGCCTTTGAGGCGATGCAAGGACTATATAACGGCGACAAGAAATTGTACGTGTATGCCAGCGGCGAAAAGGAGATCATTGATGCAGTTACCACCTTTAAGGAAACTGGGGTTAGCAGTATTGTGATCGTGGGTGGCTACGAGGCCTACAAGATCATCCCGTTCTTAAAACAAAATGACATTCCGGTGCTCGTTCAGCAAACACATTTGCGGCCCAACCGGGACGACGAAGATTACGACCTCCCCTATCGCTTGCCTATGTTGCTCGCCGAAGGAGGACTACTGGTAGGGATACAGAACTCGGCCGCATCTAACTTTCAAACGCGCAACCTTCCTTTTTACGCAGGACAGGTTGTGGGACAGGGCATGGACAAGGAAGAAGCCCTAAAATTGATTACCTCGAATACGGCGAAGATACTGGGTATCGACAATGCCTATGGCTCCTTGGAGGTGGGCAAGAGCGCCACCTTCTTTGTTAGCGAAGGTGATGCGTTGGATATGCGAACCAACCAGCTTACTCATGCGTTCATTGATGGAAGGGCCATTTCTTTGGAAACCCATCAAACCGAACTTTGGAAGCGATACGACGGCAAATATTCAAAACAAAAATAACCTATTGCGTATAACCAATAGTACCAAAAAGGGATCACCGGGAGGAGATTCCTTTTTGGTTTTGTTGAGATTTCCGTTGAACGTGTCTCTATGATAGCAACGAATAAATGAGTCAACATAATTTAATAAATTCATACCATGATTAAAAATGTCCTTCTGGTAAGTTTATGCCTGCTCTTTTTAGGTTGTAAAGAGGAGGTTACTACGTTTAGTTTTCGGTCGTTTACTCAAGGAAGTCCTTCGATCACAGGCAAGGAGTCATATCTCAAATCGCCTATGGTTACCGCCGGTGACCGGGTTTACTCTGTCGGGCACCAGGACGGTACCTTTCCGGAGCTGGGCTGGCACATTACGGGGGAAATGGGTGGTATCTGGAACCATCCTATCAAACTTATGGATGGTTTTGAGATCTCTCTCATCGAAAAACAAACAGGTGATCGATTTGTCCTTAACGATGCGGAGGCCTTCACCAATTTTCCTTATGCCAACAAACACGATTTTACCTGGGCAAACAAACACTTGGAGCTGGAACGATGGCAATTTGTACCTGTCGGAAAAAATGGGTTAGCCGTTCAATTATTGCTGAAAAATAATGGTCAAGCCAAGGAATTTCAGGTAGGGTTCGAGGGATTTGTGGATCTGCTTCCCACCTGGTTGGGTGAGCGCACACAAATGGTCGATAGCACCGATACGGGTACTTTTGATGCTACCAAGGACGCATGGATGGCTAAAGACGATGGCAATCCATGGTTTGTGGTGTTCGGTTCGGACCATACGTCGTTCGACCACAACACCAACAAAAGTACCTATGCAGGCAAGGGCATATTGGCCAACTTATACTATAACATTGCGATCGGGGAAGGTGAAACCACGGTGATGAACTTCACCATCGCCGGGAGCACCGTTTCTGAAGTCGAAGCATGGAACACTTATCAATCCATCAGCGATCAACTAGAAACCGATGTGGCACAAAAGAGAGCGCGGTATGAGTCTATCGCCAACTCAACCAGACTTACCATCCCAGACAAGGAGATCGAACAGGCTTTCTAATGTGTAAAGTACAACAGCGACTGGCTAGTACAGACTGTTCCCGGAATAGGATCCGG
>JBCCHR010000022.1:0-14695 GCA_039028655.1 Bacteroidota bacterium | reverse complement strand
TCCCAAATGATGAGCGACACTTCCTGCTCGTTGATGGTGATCGCTTTCTTTTTTACGTGTACACCAACTGTGACCAGGTAGTCTTCACTAAAGGCTTCGTCGACAAAACGACGTAGCAAACTGGTCTTTCCAACACCAAAATGGCCAAGGAGTACAACTTTTTTAGGCAATGACATGTGTTAGGTTTTGTGGAATTGCAAAGATATCGAATTAAGATGCCTTAAACCAGCACCTCACAGAAGAAACCATGCGCTATGTCGAAAATACAAGGGATCATGATTCGAAATCGAAATCCAATTCCTCCCGGATCTGAATCGCTCGCAGGTGAAAATTACCCACCGAACTCTCTATCTCGTTGAGCAATAACTGTTGTTCGGGACTTACCCCCAATGCTTTTAATTTTCTGACATGATCTACGAGCATCTCCATTTCCTGAATGAGCTTTACGTCGATCCTGGCGCGCATAAAATCGAGGTAAGCCTTCTTCTCTTCCAAATGCTGTTTTCGCAACTGGTGCTCCTGTTCGCTCAACATAGCAGATTTCTTCTCCTGCGTTGCCTCGTGTAGGTGCTCATAGTGCTGGGAATAATCGAAGAACAAGATAGCCAGAAAGCCGCGTTCCATTTTGATGGTGATATCGCAAACGGCTTCCTTACCATCAATTTCCAACTGTACACAGGGGAAGGCCAAGCTGTTCTCAATTCCGATACCGTTCTCGAGTTCGTTTCTCAAGCTTTCGAAGAAGGGATGCACCTCATACAAATTGCCGCCTTGCGCGATGGGGAAAATAGTATCGCTGCTGCGAATGATCTGGCCCGAAGGCTTGCTGTGCACTTCCTGGATCTTTTTCGAAAAAAATGTGTTTTCGCTGTTCATGTAGTAATCGAATTTGCTAGGTCTGTAAATAATTCCTTCACACCCTCTCCGGTCTTTGCGCTGATCAACCCATGCAATGGAACTCCCAATTTCTTGAGATGTGCCTCCGCCGTTTCGGTATGTCCAAGGTCTTTCTTGTTTCCTACGATTCTTAAACTTACCTGGGGATATTTGTTTTTGATAAATGCGAATTCCTGGTCAATACTATCATAGGTAAACGGTCGGGATACGTCAAAAACATACACAAACCCATTGGATCCCAACAGGTAGGACGCTCGGGTTCCTGCTACGGATGAAAAGCCTTCCAAATCCCAGATGATCATCGACAGCAATTTACCATTAGGCATTTCCAGTACTTTTTTCTTGATCTGCACGCCCAAAGTTGGCATGTAGTCTGTTTCAAAAATATCCAACAAATACCGTCTTGTGATCGAGGATTTCCCTACTCCGAATTGTCCCATAAGGACAACCTTCTTTGTTATTTCCATTTTTTGAAGAAATTTTCTAAAAACAAATCAATTTCTTCCCGGGGGAGAATGGCAATCTTAGAAGAAAGTTTTTGTGATAGTCCTAATAATTTATTTTCCAATTTGCTCTCGAAAGAGAGAGTATAGTTTCCAGAAACTACTACGGCGATGTAGTAGCTGAAGAAATTTTGAATATGAATGGTATACAGTTCGTACTCGATGGCTTCCAGGTTTTGAGAACCACCCGAAAAGGCATCTTCAACAAAGCTCTTAATAGCTGTCAACATGCCGGAAACCATGTCTTTATCGAGGGTTTCGGTCTTACTGTGGTTACCCAGCAGAATGCCCGAGCCTTTTTGGATGATGAAGATCTCATTGATAATAGGAGGGTCGGCCTCGGCCAGTATAAGGTCACTTTCCTTAACTCCGGTAAAGCGAGAACGTACCTTACGTTTCAACGCATTGAAGGAAAAGGTGTTATTTACCTTTTTGTTGATATTTTCTGAAAGCCGCTTGATCTCGTTTTGAACGTAACGTTTGATCATTTTCCCCATAATAGGATACAAAGCTTCCACGACCTTGTCCTGGCTGTTTTTTATTTCCTGCTGAAGGGTTTTGGTAATGGCGGGGCCCAGGGTGGTGGGTATGTCCGAAATGAACTGATCCAGTTGATCCTTGATAATGGGGTCGACCTTTTTGGAAAGCTTCTCGCGCTTCTCGATGGTGTCGGAGATCACATTGAGCCTTTTATTTACGGCACTGGCAATCTCCCTGTCGTCGACCAACAGGATTTCCCGAAGCAATTGTAATTTGTCTTCCTCCTCTTTTGCCATAACCCTGTGTCGCGTTATGAACTGATCTTATCGGCTAAGTTTCTAAGTAACTTCCCCAACTCCTTGCGATCCACTTTGTTCTCGGTAAGGGCTTCCGTTCTGGCCTGAAGATTGTCTTCCAGATCGGTAATTCGAATGTTGACATCGGTGCTGAGTGAATCGATGGATTGCATCAATTCGTTGCGAACTTCGTCGATGTATTGTTCCAGTTTGTCTTTTTTGGCTTTGATCTCCTTTCGAATGGTATCGAACTGGTTATCATACTCTACGATGTTTTCGCCAAAAATCAGATTTTTGATCGCTTCTATCTTCGAAGCCGAGTCTTCCTGGTGCGTTTCCTTTTGCTCTTCGCTTTTCTTTGCCATGGTATCAGGTTCTGCTTAATGTATTAAAGTTAATAAAAAAACCAGCACCCGCAAGGTTAGGAAGGGCTTTGTGCATTTTGCATGAAGTATTCCGCTTTCTCTACCATTTTTTTACTTCCGCAGAAAAAAGGAACCCGTTGATGGAGTGTCGTAGGCTCGATATCCATGATGCGTTGGAAGCCATCACTTGCCTTAGCCCCTGCCTGTTCGGCAATAAAGGCCATGGGATTGCATTCGTACAACAACCGGAGTTTACCCGCTGGATCCTTGGCAGTACTTGGGTAGATATAGATGCCGCCTTTGATCATATTACGGTGAAAATCACTCACCAGCGAACCGATATAACGAGAGGTATAGGGCCGGTCTTCTTCTTCCTGCTGGCAATATTTGATGTAATCTTTCACCCCTTGCGGAAAATGTACATAGTTTCCTTCATTCACCGAGTAGATCTTGCCGGTTTCCGGAAATACCATGTTGGGATGGGATAGATAGTACGTACCAATTGCCGGATTGAGGGTAAAGCCGTTCACGCCATGCCCGGTGGTATAGACGATCATGGTCGACGTACCATAAATAATATACCCTGCCGCCACTTGTTTGTTACCAGGCTGTAGAAAATCTTCCAGCGTTACCGGGGTTCCCTCCGGGGTGACCCGTCGATAAATGGAAAATATGGTTCCCACCGAAACATTCACGTCGATATTGGAAGAGCCATCCAGGGGATCGATCAAAACCACATACTTGTTGTCGTTCTTCTCGTTTCTTCCTTTGATCGTTATAAAATGATCTTCTTCTTCACTGGCGATACCACAAACGATTTCCCGGTTGGTGAGTCCTTTGATAAATGCATCGTTGGCGTAAACGTCCAATTTCTGTTGGTCTTCACCCTGCACGTTGGTGTCGCCGGCAGCACCTAGTATATCGACCAATCCTGCCTTGTTTACTTCGTGATTTACCACCTTGGCGGCCAATCGGATTGAGTTAATGAGCCGTGATAACTCGCCGGAAGAATACTTGAATTCGCTTTGGTTTTCGATGATAAATTCGCCCAGAGATTGGTTTCGGGTTGCCATAGTAAAGGAATGTCTGTAATTTCAGGCAAATATCGTCTTTTTTAAGAAATTTGAACCGATATTTGTCAGTGAAAATATACGGCCATGGACATTCAAATTAGAAACGCAACCGAGAAGGACATGCCACAAGTGCTGGACCTGATCGTTGAACTGGCAGTCTTTGAAAAAGAACCCGATGCGGTGCAGATAACTGTCGAAGACCTGGTGAGTGCCGGCTATGGCCCGCAGCCTTCCTTTACTTGTTTCGTGGCCGAAGTGAAGGGAACCATCGTGGGAATGGCCCTGGTATATTTTCGATTCTCAACCTGGGCAGGAAAAACGGTACACCTGGAAGATCTGGTGGTTAAGGAAGCCATGCGTGGAAAAGGAGTGGGAGATGCCCTCTACGCCAGGGTCATGGAGTACGCCAATGACGAGGGAGTGAACCGGGTGAATTGGATGGTATTGGGATGGAACAAAGGTGCGATCCGTTTTTACGAACGTACAGGTGCCACGGTATTGGACGAATGGTGGCAGGTGGAGATGGACAAAGAAGGACTTACAAACTACCTGGCCTCGAGAAAATGAGGGAAGGATTTTTTTGATCACTACGGATGAAAGTATTCAAATTTGGTGGAGCATCGGTAAAAGATGCGCAAGGGGTAAAGAACCTGGTGTCGGTGTTGCAAACTACCGCCGAAACCAACTTGGTTGTAGTTGTCTCGGCCATGGGAAAAATGACCAACGCCCTGGAGACCATCGTCGATGCGTATTTCAATGATCCTTCCGGGTACAAGGCGCCACATTCGGCCGTAGCGACCTATCATCTGGAGATCATGGAAGCGCTGTTCCCAAATGCCTCCCATCCCATATTTAAGGAGGTCGCCGGATTCATGTCGGAAATGAGTCGGTTCCTGGATACCAATAAATCCACCAATCACGCCTTCGTTTACGACCAGGTGGTGGGCTATGGAGAACTTATTTCTACACACATAGTGTCTGCCTATTTAAATTTGGCCGGAATCGAGAACCAATGGCTTGATGTGAGAGAGGTGATCGCTACCAACGACTATTACCGGGATGCCCGTGTGGATTGGGAACTCACGCAAGCGTTGATCTCCGAACGTGTTTCTACACAAGCACTCACTATAACCCAGGGATTTCTTGGGGCCGAGCGCAACAATAATTTCACAACCACACTCGGAAGGGAAGGGAGTGATTATACCGCAGCTATCTTTGCCTACTGTCTCAACGCTCAGGGTGTGACGATCTGGAAGGACGTACCGGGTGTGCTTAATGCCGACCCCAGACACTTTAGCAAGACGCGTTTGTTACAGCATATTTCCTATCGCGAGGCGATCGAATTGGCTTTCTATGGCGCATCGGTGATTCATCCAAAGACCTTACAACCGCTGCAACGGAAGGAAATACCTCTTTTTGTAAAATCTTTCAAGGATCCAACCAGTCCCGGCACCTGTGTTGGCAAAGGCGTGACCCTGGACCCTATGACCTCTTGTTTTATTCTAAAACGGAACCAGGTGTTGATCTCCTTGTCGTCCCTGGATTTCAGTTTTATGATGGAAGATAATTTCAGGGATGTGTTCAATTTGCTGCATCAGTATAAGATGAAGGTGGAACTCATTCAAAATTCGGCCATTAGCTTTTCCGTATGTCTCGACAACAAATACGACAACCTCGAGGCACTGCTTGCCAAGCTCCGCGCTACCTTTAAAGTAACCCATTTCGAGAACGTTACTTTGTATACCGTACGCCATTCTCAGCCCAGGGAGATCAAGGCACTTACCGAAAACAAACGGGTGTTATTGAAGCAAGAAACAGGCGAAACGGTACAACTCGTGGTGCAGGAATGAAATAGTTTCCTTTCCCTATATTTGTTCTGAACTAATCCAATCTCCTCATGGGCCTTGTTAGCGCGAAAGAAGTCGCCAAAGCGATCAAAGTCGATAAATTCGGCTTTGTAGGCACGTCCATGGGTTGGCTGTTGATGAAGGTGTTGAAGATCTCCACCATGAACAAGATCTACAACAAGCACAAGCATCTGAACGACCTCGAATTCATGAATGCCTTGTTGAGCGAATTTGAGATACAGTTTGAGATTCCGGAAGAAGATCTCAAACGAATCCCAAAATCCGGTCCCTTCATAACCATTTCCAATCACCCGCTGGGTGGAATCGACGGTATCTTGTTGCTTAAGTTGTTGCTGGAGCATCGATCCGATTTCAAGATCATTGCCAATTTCCTGCTCCATCGCATTGAACCCTTGAAGCCCTATGTGCTTCCGGTCAACCCGTTTGAAAATCACAAGGATGCAAAAAGCAGCATGCTGGGTTTTAAAAATGCCATGCAGCACCTTCAGGACGGTCATCCATTGGGGATATTTCCTGCCGGTGAAGTTTCTACCTATCGCGATGGCAAACTCGTGGTAGACAAGCCCTGGGAACAGGCTGCGATGAAGTTGGTGAAGAAGGCCGGAGTACCAGTGGTCCCCATATATTTTCACGCCAAGAACAGCAAGTTGTTCTATCGCCTTGCCAAGATGAGCGATACCCTCCGAACGGCGAAGTTGCCGAGTGAGCTGTTAACTCAGAAGGAACGACTTATCAAGGTACGAATCGGGAATCCTATTCCGCAGAAAGACCAGGAAGAGCACGAAAGCATGGAAGAGTTTACCGAATTCCTTCGGAAGAAGACCTACGTGCTTTCCAATCCTTTTCAGAAGAAAAAACTATTAGAGACCATTCCCAAGACAATAAAAATACCCAAACCGCCTAAAAAGATTGCAGGGCCCATATCGGTCGAGGCTATGGAGGTGGAGATCGCCCAACTCACCGAACAAGGGAAGCGATTATTGTGTAGCAAAAATTACGAGGTATTTCTTGCTCCTGCCGCCGAGATTCCGAATGTGCTTCAGGAAATAGGGCGATTGAGAGAGATCACCTTCCGTGAAGTGGGAGAAGGGACCAACCAGGCAACCGACCTGGACGAGTACGACGCCTACTATCACCATATGTTCCTATGGGACAGCGACGCCAAAAAACTGGCCGGGGCTTACCGAATGGGGCTGGGGGAGAAGATCTACGCCTCGCACGGGATCGATGGGTTTTACCTGCAAAGCCTGTTTCGATTCGAACCCGAATTACACGACATGATGAACAAGTCGATCGAGATGGGGCGTGCATTTATCATCAAACAATACCAGCAGCGACCCATGCCTTTGTTCCTGCTTTGGAAGGGGATCGTGCACACTACCCTTCGTTTTCCCAACCACAAGTTCCTCATTGGTGGAGTGAGCATCAGCAACCAGTTTTCCGAATTCAGCAAGAGCCTCATGATCGAATTCATGAAGTCCAATTACTACGATCCGTACGTAGCCCAATACATTCACCCTAAAAAGGAATACAAGGTAAAGTTGAAAGATGCCGATAAAGATTTCATCTTCGACGAAAGTGAAGCCGATCTCAATAAGTTTGACAAGCTCATCGACGAGGTGGAACCCGGAGCACTCCGATTGCCGGTTTTGATCAAAAAATACATCAAGCAAAACGCCAAGGTGGTGGCCTTTAACGTGGATCCCTTGTTCAACAATGCCGTTGATGGTTTGATGTACATTCGTATCGCCGACCTGCCCGAAAGTACTGTAAAACCGGTGATGGAGGAGTTTCAAGCCGAATTGGAAAAGAAGTACGCCAATGGAGGAAAGGGTGTGAATGAAGAAGAATAGCCCGTTCTTTTTAACTACCTTGTCCACTACAAATCACAGGCCATGCCATTACCTACCAACATCGATGAGGTGATCCAACAGTTGGAAGCTATTATTTCCGCGGAAGTCGTTGCAGGAAGCAACCTTGCCTACTTTCCAACCCTCTATAAAAAAGTCACCGAACGCATTAAGAAAGGGATCGAGAACAAAGAATTCGAAGACAATCCCAGGATGGAACGACTGGATGTGATCTTTGCTTCACGCTTTATTGAAGCCTATCAACAGTTCAAATCCGGGATCCGTCCTATCCGTAGTTGGGAGATCGCTTTTGAAGCAGCCGCCAACCGGAAGTTTCTTATCATGCAACACCTATTATTGGGAATCAACGCACATATCAACCTGGATCTGGGGATTGCCGTTTCCGAAACCATGGGAACATCCACACCACTTGATGGGATCAAGAACGACTTCGATAAGATCAATGAGATACTGGCGTCAATGGTGAATGGCGCGGAAGAGGATATCGGCAAGGTATCACCCGTTTTTCGCCTGTTGGAGAAGTTGGGAAAAGGAAAAGAGGACGCGATCGTTACTTTTAGCATCGACCTTGCCCGAGATGGCGCCTGGCGATTTGCGAATCGATATCACATGTCGACGAACCCGCAACTAGCCATTAAGGAACGTGACGAATCTGTGGCCCGATTGGCCACCGGCCTTACCACCACCAAAAGCAGGTTATTGCGATGGGTTATTCGCTTCATTCGTTTTTTCGAGACCAAAAATGTCGCTAAAGTAGTTGCCGTCCTCCGCACCTGAACCCACTATTTTGTTTTTTCCAAACCATTTGGCGATCACATTTTCTGCAGGTTTGAATCTTGGGGAGAAATTGAGATTGGTCTGCGCTCGTTCTTCAGAACTCTGGGTGTTCCACTGCCAGATGTATACCCCCGCGAACCAATCCCGGTGCCATAATTTCTGGAACATGGCCTCATAGGCGAGCAGTTGGGTTTCATGACTCTTTTCCCGATACAAAATACTCACTGCCGAGCCCCATTCCCAGGGCTTGATCGTGGCCGAAGCCTCACTTTTGTAGCCTACCTCCGTAAATAAAATGGGCTTTTCGTATTGTTTTGCCAGCGTTTCCAAATGGTCCATATGTCGATCCCACCCCGATTTAATCGTGGCCAGATCCGGTCGGGCGTTGTCGGTTAATGGGAAATACGCCTGAACGCCAATAAAATCCATTTCTTCCCAGAAGGGTACCTCGTACACATCCCCGTCCCAGTTGGCAGCATAGGTGAGATCGCCGGAATAGAGCGTTTTGATCTCCTGTACCAGTTTACACCATTTTTCGGGTTGTTCCCGTATCGAAGTGCGCAATTCGGTACCAATACACAGGAGTTCGGCGCCGGTATGTTGGGCCATCCGCGCATAGTGCAACATGGTAATTCGATAACTCTCAAACCATTGCTCCCAGTCGTCGTCGGAAGCCAGGTTGATGTTCGATCGCCATCCTTCCCGCATCCATAAATGCGGCTTGAGATGCACCCGTAGGTTGCTTTCGTGAAGTTGTTGGATCACGTCTATAAACATCGAATCCCTTCGCGACCATCGATCATAGGAATTGCGGACCACCAACTGAGAGGTTTGTTCGTCTTCCTGGTAAAAGAACGGAATCACCGCCACCCATTCAACATTGTTTTTAACCAACGGCCTGATGGCAGTTGAATCGAGTTTGCGCCAGCCAAAAACGCTCATTCCGCGGTGTTTTTTATCCGTCTCGAAATAGTTGGTGGCTATATTTTCTGGATTCTCTACGGTGGGGTCCCATTGGTAGGTAAACGTTTCCGAAGCGTTTTGATGAACGATGTATTTGTAGGCAGAAAACAGCACCAATGCCGGAAGTAACACCAACAGCGAAAAACGCTTCAGAAATACCCGAAAACCTCGCTTGCGATAGGTGCGAACAAAGTAGCGGATGCAGAGTGCCAACAGCAAAAAGACCCCAAAAATGAAATGAGTACCCTTTAAAAAGGAGGCGCTGCCTGCCATATCGGTAAAGTTTCGGAAACCGTCCATGACGTCGCCACCATTCACCAGCGTCGCAATCTCGATCAAAAGAAAAACAGCGACCCAGGTAAAGAGGTAGGTTTTGAAGGCTAATCGAAGAAATGATCTCATAAAGTCCGAGCTTACAGTTGAAATACCTCGTGTATCCTGGCTACTTGAAAGCCGTTTTCGAGCACTTTTTTATAGGCGGGGCTGTCGTCGCGTAGCAGTGCGTTGGTATGGTTGAAGTGGATGAAATGTACTTTCTTTTTTTCTTCGGAATCAAGAGCGCCAAATCGTTCCATACTTTCGACAACAAAGGGATGGGGAATCTCCGAAATGTCCCGAGTGTTGAGTTCGTCTCCGTCGTAAAAGGTGGCATCCAGAAAGGCGTAGTCCACGTCCGAAAGTATCTGGGTAATGTCTTGCTCCCATTTGGACCATTTGTCGATATCGGGAATGAACAGGGCCGATTTGTTGGGCCCGATGATCTTGAAGCCTACGGTCTCAGAGTACTCGTCTCGGTGGGGTACCTGCAGAGGAATTACTTTCAACGAAGGTGATAATTGCACCGATTGATGGTTGACCATTGGGGCTATTTCGATATTCTCGTTGGTAACCAACTGACTCCAAGGGCCGTTGTTTTCTAAAAATTTCCGCATTCCAGGCATGGCGTAGACGGGCACCTTCTGAGCGTTGGTGGCTTCTTTCCCCAAATACATAAGCCCCGAATAGTGCCCTATATGCGCATGGGTGAGGAAAATACCGTCCGGCAATTGTTTCCCCAAAGAGGCGTAGTTCCCAAGTACTTTGGTTTGCGTTGTAATGTCCGGAGTGGCCTCAAAAAGCAAGGATATTTTAGATGGTTTATCGACTACCCCCAGAGACACCACTTTACGAAGGGGATCGGGAGCATCGAATAATGTCTTGCAACAGGATCTTTTACAGGCAATATGAGGTGATCCTGCATCCTGAACAGTTCCGAGAACGATGAGCGACACGCCTTGAGCCGGCGGCAGGTCGATTTCTTTGATCTCATTAGCGGGTGGAGGCGCATTTGATTCCGCGCAAGCGAAACCAACCAACAACAGGAAAAGGAACACCAGTTTTTTCATTCCGACGGGGTAAAATTCAAGATGGTGAGGTAACGTGTCCATGGTCCCACCTCATTCCTGTATTGCTTCGCCATCACGCGCGCCACTTGGGTAATATGACCCAGATCATGGACCACCCAGGCCGATAATAATTCGCTCAAGGTGACTGGTCCCAGTTCGGGGTGGATTCCCTCTTTTTGAAGATCTGCTTTTGAGATTTCTTTGGAGCGCAGTGTTTGCAAATTGGCCTTTCGCAACTGTTCGAACTCGCTCAAAAGGTCGTGCAGGGTTTTGCCCTTGCTCATTTCGAACTGGGCGAATCGATCGTAGGGCGTAAACGTCTTGTTCTCTCCATCGCCAATTACGATATCCAGTCGCGGCAACCAGTCGGTACGTTCGCCATGCACCAGGTGCCCGATCACGTCGTAGGGTGACCAGCTGTCCCCGCCTTCATTTTGGTTGGTCCATTCAGATGAAAGGGTACCGAGCATGGTCCTCATAACCTCGGGGGTTCTTTCCAGTACGGAAATGGCTTGTTCCAGATCAAATTTCATAGTGTATTGTTTGCTTTTACATTGGCCCAGGGCTTCTAGAATCATCGTTTTCCATCTCATCCCGCTTCATCGATCGATATTTGAAAAACAACCGCACCCCCATTCTGGCGAATAGTATAATTGCAATGAGCGTAACGATATCGATGGTGTTCATTCCTTTTCCTTGAGTTCCAGGTCGATTTCTTCTATTGTGCGGTCCAGCAGCGTACTAAAGGTCCGCAAATAATCTATTTTGGTGATGTCGGTCTCGATCTTTAGATTCAGCAAATTCTCCAATTGAAGGTCGTCGAAGAATACGGTAAAATCAGTCGTTGGATTTACCACTTTCATCGATCGTCCTTTCACCATTTGGGCATAATTGATATGTTGTATCACATACGGCTCGATCAGGGTGTTGAGCTGGTTCTTGGCATAGTCGTCCACCACCGTTCCAAAGCTGATCGACCGCCGTAAATTGAGAAGGAGCGTTTTGATACGCTCATTATCGATGGACGAAAGATATCCGGCCTGGAGAAATTCAGAGGTTGCAGGCATATCGTAGCTCACTGTAATTACTTTGGTAATGGCCTCCAGGGATTCGTGCAGTCGCTGGATGGAGTCTTCATTACGAAGTACCAGAAGTTCCAGCGAACGTTGATTACTCGTTATCAGCAGACTATCGATGAGATTTGCTTTGCGCTTTACCGAGGTGCTGGTGCTTTCCAACTCCCCCTTGAGTCTCTCGTACTTGGTTCGGATCTCCTTGCGCTGCAGACGTTCCGAATTCCAATTATTTACCTGGAGGGCAAGCAGGATCCCAACCATAACCAGGGCGATCTCTCCCAGGGCGTACAGGAAATAGTTGCTCATTTTTCCACTGGACAGCAAACGCCGCCGGATTGTTCTGAAGAATTTGATCATAGGATACTAATGGGTCTCAAAATTCTCAATTTGTTACTTGGCATTATTTGGGTTCCATGATCAGGAATACGGCGGTGCTATCGCCAATGTTCTGCACCTCATGCCACTCAACACGTTCATTGTAAAAATGAGTTCCTGATGGAATGGCAACCTCTCTTACGCCGGTGGTATCGGTAATGCGAAAGGTACTTCCCTTTACCGTATATCCAAAATGTGTGTCGTGGTAATGTTTTTCGTGGCCCACCCCCGGTGGAAACGTACATTGAAGTACTCGCACATGATCGTTGTCTTCCAGCAGTTCACATACGGGGTTGCCATTCCAACCGGCCGCCAATGGGTCAGGCAGCGTTGGTTTCGAATTGCAACCAGTAATCACAACCATCGCGCTTATGATCAGTAGTTTCTTCAATGCCTTAGATTTGAGTGGCCGTGTCGATTCCGCGCAGCGCCAGTCGTCGTTTGGGTCCGGTTTCCAGGCTACGAGTGTACTGTTCTTTAGCTTCTTCGGTACGCCCCTGTTCCAACAGCCAATCTGCGTATAACTCCCTGGGGGGTTTTTGAACATGGGGCGGGCCGTAGCTGTAGCTGATGGTGGATTCGAGCTCGATGGCTTTCAACAGATGGTTTTCGGTAGTCGCTACGTCCTTATCGAGGTTGGCTCGCAAGGCCATTAATTGTTGCTGTCGTATTTGGGCCTCCACGATATCGCTGTTGGTCACATCCCCTCGGGTAGCTCCAGAGCACAATTTGGCATTGTCATTGGCGGCGACGAAGGATGCCTTTTGCCAATCGTTTTCCATGGCGGCCACGATGCTATCCAATTGTTTTACACTGGCTTGGCGGTAGGCTTTCATTCCTTCAAGGAATTGATATTGTGATCTTACGGTAAGGTTGAGGTCGGCCACATCCACCTCGATATTTGCGATATTCTCATCCCAATCATCACTTTCGATGAGGTAGGTGCCTTTCAGAAACACTACATGCACCCGAGCTCTGGGAGAGGGTTTTTCGCTGGCAAATTCTTCCATTTCAAATACCATCTTTTTGGCGGCTTCAGTATCCCCTTTCTGAAGCAGGCCATACTGCAGCCAATGGAAAGCGTGATACCCCCTGGCGTCGTTGTCCAGTTTTTTTCGCTCCATTCTATTCAGGCTGGCCTGATACGAATTAATGTTGGACGAGATCACCTCATCCCACATTCCCATAGCAACATAAATATGAGACGGCATATGCAGGGCATGGCTGGCGTCTGGGGCGACCTTGGCATAGGCGTTGGCCGCATTAAGTGCCAGAGTGGCGTGGTCGGGGTCGTCGTAGGAGTGGATCAAGTAGTGCAGTGCTCCGGGATGAGACGGATTGGCGTCCAGCACTCGCTGCGCGATCTCGGCTCCCTGGGTATAGAGTTTAGGGTCGCGACCGTCTTCCGAAGCTCCAAGCAATGACAAAGCATAAAAGGAGAGGATCTCATGATTGCCCGGGTGTTTTTTTGTAAGCTTTCCCAGAAAGCGGGAGTATGCCTTGTCTCGTTCCTTCTTGGCGGTCTTGGGTTGGTATAGAATGCGCGCTGCCTCGATAAGATCTCGTTCCAGTTCGGACGCCCGACTTTCAAGGTCGATATCCTCCAGCGGAGCCAACGCAGCAACACCATCTTCAAAATCTTGTTCGCTCCACAGGCTGTGGTTAAAGGTCATTGCTTTTCCCCAATGGGCCATAGGCATATCAGGATCTTCTTCCAGGGCTTTTTCAAAGGCTTCTCTTGCGTCCTGGTATTCGAAGGAATGTAGCAGGAGCAAGCCTTTTTCAAAATGAATCAAGGCATTCTTATTGCCATTTACTTCAATGCTAACCACTCCCAATTTGTCGGTGGTCTGCTCTTTTTTCTTGCAACCAAGACACATGCACAAAGCCACAAGGAGAAC
This sequence comes from Bacteroidota bacterium, assembly GCA_039028655.1. GTDB lineage: Bacteria > Bacteroidota > Bacteroidia > Flavobacteriales > Flavobacteriaceae > Aureisphaera. The sequence continues at coordinate 865 of JBCCHR010000022.1, read as the reverse complement.
CAAATATTTCATAAGTTCGAATACTGAGATGACCTTAGCGTGTCCACAACACCAGGGCGATCCCGATCAAGGCAGGTACTGCCTGTACGAAAAAGATCTTCTTACTGGCTGTAAGCGCTCCAAATATACCGGCAACGGTCACACAACCCAGAAAGAACAGGGCCACATTGGCCTTCCATTCAGGATCGTCGATAAAAAAGGACCAGATCAATCCGGCAGCCAGAAAACCGTTGTAAAGTCCCTGATTGGCAGCCATGGGTTTGGTGGGTTCAAACAGTTCCTTGGGGAATTGTCGAAACACTTTTCGCCCCCTGGTGGTCCAGGCAAACATCTCAAACCAAAGGATGTACAGGTGTAGCGCGGCAACGAAACCAATAGCAATATTGGCAGCTAAAGTCATGATTTATAGATTGTTTTCTATAAAGCTACGACAATATTCTTTAATCTCGTTTCTGGCCTTTTCAAATGCTGCGTGTTTTTCTTCTTCGGAACCTTCCACTTTGGACGGATCGAAAAAGTTGTGATGCAATCGTTGTGCGTTCAGCGCCGGAATAAACGGACAATTTTCCTTGGCGTGGTCGCATACGGTAATGATGTAATCCCAATCCATGCCCTGGTATTCGTCCACGTGGGTGGAAGTGTGATGTGAAATATCAACACCATCTTCTTTCATGATCGCTACGGCTCCCGGATTCAACCCATGGGTTTCAACACCAGCACTGTAAACGTTGGCATTTCCTTCAGCAAAAAGATTCAAATATCCGTGTGCCATTTGCGATCGGCAACTATTCCCGGTACAGAGTACGAGTATGTTCATGATAATAGTAGTTATTTAAAATAAGGTACTTCTTCTTTCCAAAAGTAC
>JBCCHR010000021.1:0-14697 GCA_039028655.1 Bacteroidota bacterium | reverse complement strand
GGTATGCTCTCGGTGATTGCGATGTTCGTTCAATTTTTTGGATACGGACTGGCGTTCGTACGCTCTACCTATTACATTCGTGTGCTAAAGAAAGATCCGGAAAAGCAATTTCCACACCTATTTTTTAAGTAAATTTAGTTCGTGACCGAACAAAACAAAAAATACAAAACTTCCAAGATCAGATCGTTTTTGTTCTTCTTGTTGTTGGCAATGGTGTTTTGGGTGCTTACCAAGTTTTCTGAGGACCAGGACGGCACCGTGCGTGGACAACTCACCTATAGCGATCTGCCTACATCGGTTTCGGTTTCCAAAGCGGGTATCGAAGAACTGGATTTTGAGGTACATGGAAACGGTTTTCAGTTTCTTTCCTATAATGTGAGACCTCCAAAGATCAATATCGATCTTTCCAAGTTCTATCAGGAAGGTGATTCCTCGGTGACCGTACCCAGTACCGAGTTGGATAAATTGATATCAGGGCAGTTGGATGCGAAGGTAAATAGTGCTTCCCTCGAAGACCTGATCGTTCCACTGGACTTGCTGGTAACCAAAAAGGTGCCGGTGAAGTTGGACCTTCGAATATCCTATATTGAGGGCTTTAAACCGTTGCACCCGCCGGTAATTATGCCAGATTCGATCGAGATAGCGGGGCCTTCGGCAGAGGTGGAAGCCTTGGATAGCGTGCTCACAGAACCGTTATTGATGGAGCAGGTGTCTGAATCGGTGGAGACTTCTTTACAACTATCCCTTCCGGAATTATCTAGCGTACTTGTTTCCGAAGAAACCATAAAAGTGCAAATAGACATCGAGGAGTTTACCCAGAAGCAAATTTCCATCCCGGTAGCGTTGATCAATGCGCCCTCCAACAGTACGCTGAAATTGATACCGGAAAATGTGGTGTTGAGCTTTGATGTGCCTGTTAGCAGGTTCAATGCTATTTCGGCAGGCGATTTTAGGATCGAGTGTGATTTTGAGGCGAATAGTTCGGGGGAGAACATCCTCGTACCCAAGTTGACGCTCGTTCCCGAAGGTCTTCAACATATCGAATGGAATACCAAACGCATAGAATACCTAATCTTTAAATAGTTGAAAGTAGTTGGTCTCACCGGTGGCATAGGTAGCGGGAAAACAACGGTGGCACGTTTTTTTTCTGAATTAGACGTTCCCGTCTATATTGCCGACCTCGAAGCCAGAAAACTAACCAATCGCTCCAGGTACATTCGTAAAAAATTGATCGCCCTACTGGGAGAGCAAGCCTACAAGGACGATGAGATCAACCGAAAGTATGTGGCCGATAAGATCTTCAATGATTCGAAGCTGCTGGATCAGGTAAACAGGATCATTCATCCTAGGGTAGGGCAGCACTTCAAACGCTGGGTGCGCAAACAATCAGGGCCTTATTGTATAAAAGAAGCTGCCATTTTATTTGAAAACGGTGGTTACAAGGAATGCGATTATACCATACTGGTAACCGCACCAAAGAAAGATAGGATAGCCCGTTTGTTGAAACGAGACAATAATACAGAGGCCGAAATTCTCGCTCGAATGGCCAACCAGTGGGAGGATACGAAGAAACTTTCCCTGTCCGATTACCACCTTGAGAACACCGATCTGGAGGCGACCAAAGATAAGGTGAAATCTCTGCACCACCTTATTTTAAAGGCGATTCGCGAGGCCTAGTTCCGTTTGTTAACATTTGGTTAAACACGCCAAAGGCTAAATGTTAAAATCTTAATTTTGATTCATGAACAAAAAATTGTTTGTCCTCCTTATTGGATTGATGTCGCTTTCGCTGTTGGGGATCATTTTTGTTCAGGGTTATTGGATCAACAATGCCTATCAAACTAAAGAAGAGCAGTTTACCTTTAACGTGACCCAGGTGCTCATCGAAGTGGCAAGTAAGATTCAGCTACGTGAGACTGAGGATTATTACCGACTTTACAGTGGCTTAGTAGACAGCCTGGACCAGCCGGATAATGTGAGTGTGAATGAGCTGATCTATCGCATCGTGAACGAAGATAAGAACGAAGCGGTGATTTTTTCGGATGGGATCATAGAAGAGGATTATAAGTTGTCTTCCGGGTTTTTCGACACCCAGTTTGACAGCGTTCAGTTCAAGAAAATAACCAATAAGAAACAGACAACCCGAATAACCGAAGCTTTAGACGGGAGTGGCTTCACAAAACAGAGTAAGGTTGATTTCGTGCGCTTGCGCGATTATGAACGTAAGCAATTTGAGAATATGTTCAGTAATATATCCTCCTCGACACCTATCCACAAGCGGGTGAGTGACGACGAAATTACCGAACTCATTACCAACGAATGCCTTGAAAGAGGTTTAAATCCAATATTCGAATACGCTGTGTATAGTAACGATTTGACCACGAAGATCCACTCCAGAAATTTTGAACTGGACCCCTCCAGCACCTATGGGGTTCCGCTCTTCGTGAACGATAATCTGAAGACCAGTTATAAGCTCTACGTCAACTTCTCTGATAAAGGCAAAGAGGTTTTGAATACCATTTTAGGGATGGCAATATTGTCGCTGTGTTTCACAGCTGTGATCATCCTCGCTTACTCGAATGCATTGCGACAACTGTTCCGGCAACGGCAGATCTCGCAGATAAAGACGGATTTTATCAACAATATGACCCACGAGTTCAAAACACCCATCGCCACGATTAATCTTGCACTGGATGCACTAAAAAACCCAAAGGTGGCCAACGACTCCGAGTTTATCTCCCGCTACCTGCGTATGATCCGGGAAGAGAACCGCAGAATGCATGCCCAGGTGGAGAATGTCTTGCGAATCTCGAAGTTGGAAAAGAACGAATTGGACCTGCCTAAGCAACGTCTCAAACTACATGAGATCTTACATGATGCCGTGACACATGTAAGTTTGATCGTGGAAGATCGCGGTGGATATATCGAAACTCATTTGGATGCTTTGAAATCTTCTGTGCTTGGTAACGACTTACACCTCACCAATGTATTGGTAAATGTTTTGGACAATGCCATTAAGTATTCCGAAGACGCCCCTAAGATCGATATCTATACCGAAAATGTGAAGGATACGATCATTCTCAAAGTAAAGGATCAGGGGATTGGAATGAGCAAGAGCGTTCAGAAAAAAATATTTGAAAAGTTTTATCGCGAACATACTGGCGATATACATAATGTAAAAGGTCACGGCCTGGGACTGGCTTACGTGAAACGAATACTCGCCGACCACAACGCCGAGGCCTTCGTTGAAAGTGAAAAAGGAAAAGGCACAACCTTTATAATTAAAATGCACTTAATATCATAATATATGGAAACTGAGAACAAGAAAATACTGCTGGTTGAAGACGACCCCAACTTCGGTACTGTATTGAAAGACTATCTTTCGATGAACGAGTATGACGTGACGCATGCCAAGAACGGCATGGAAGGATTCGAAAAATTCAAGAAGGACGATTTCGATCTTTGCATCCTCGACGTGATGATGCCTTACAAAGATGGTTTTACACTGGCCGAAGAGATACGTGAGAAGAATGAGGATGTTCCTATCATCTTTTTAACGGCCAAGGCCATGAAGGAAGATGTGTTGAAAGGCTACAAGGTAGGAGCCGATGATTACCTGAACAAACCCTTCGACAGTGAAGTGCTGCTAATGAAGATCAAGGCGATCATACAGCGTAAAGCAACCGATTCGATCGCCGACAGCAAACAGTTCGAATTCAACATTGGAAATTTTCACCTCAATTCCAAATTGAGATTCCTTACTTATAAAAAGGAAACCCCTAACAAACTTTCCCCCAAGGAGAACGACCTGCTTCGCCTGCTGGCCCTGCACAAGAACGATCTCATGCCAAGAGAATTGGCCCTTACCAAGATATGGAGGGACGACAACTACTTTACATCAAGAAGTATGGATGTGTATATTGCCAAATTGAGAAAGTACTTGAGCCTTGATGACGGCGTAGAGATCATCAACATCCACGGAGAAGGTTTCCGTTTGTTGGTCAAGGACGAAGTGGACCAATAGTAGTATAACGAATTAAGTGTAGAAAGCGCCCATTATTGGGCGCTTTTTGTTTTTATGAACTCGAGGATGGTGGCGACTGCCGTGCTATGGTCGAACCATTGGATATCCGGGTTCTTTCGAAACCAGGTTCCTTGTCGCTTGGCAAAACGACGGGTATTCTTTTTTATTTCTGAAATGGCTTCGTCTTTAGACAACGTGCCGTCAAAATAGGCAAACAACTCGCGGTAGCCCACCGTTTGCAGGGCATTGAGGTCCAAATGCTGATGTAGTGTCCGGGCCTCTTCTATCAGGCCCTGCTCGATCATGATGTCGACACGCTTGTTGATTCGCTCATAAACGATCTCGCGATCGGCCGTAAGGCCAATAAGAACGGTGTTGAAACTTCTCTGAGTGGTGGCGCTTTTAAGAAAGGACGAATACGGCTTGCCTGTGGCTCGATAGATCTCGAGAGCACGAATGAGCCGATGCGGATTTTGAACATCCACCCGCTCGTAGTGAGTTGGGTCTGCTTCCTGGAGTTCCTGCTGGAGTGTTTCGATGCCCTCGGCATCCAATTTTTCATTGAGTGCCTCTCGAATTCCGGGATCCACCTTTGGAAAATGGTCCAATCCCTTGAGTACGGCATCCACATAAAGCCCCGATCCACCTACCATGACCACATACTCGTGCCGGCTGAATAACGCCTCCAGTTTTCGGAGGGCGTCCCTTTCGAAGTCGCCCACGCTATAGGTGTCGAATATACTTCGGTCCTGGATAAAATGATGCGGTACGGCCGCAAGTTCTTCCGAAGAAGGAACCGCAGTCCCAATACTCATTTCCTTGTAAAACTGTCGGGAATCGGCCGAGATGATCTCGGTCTCAAGGGCATTGGCAATGGCTATGGACAAGGTGGTCTTTCCGATGGCCGTTGGACCTACGATGCATATGAGAGTTGGTTTAGGCACGTGGGCAGGATGTTTGTATCAAAATCTAAGTTGCTCACCACAGTTGTGGCAATATTTGGCCTTGTCCTTATGATGAGACTCGTTGCAGTTGGGGCAGCACAAGGTGCTGGTATCGACGTGTTCTTTTTTCGTAGATCGTGTGTACTCGGCGGTAACGATACCCGTAGGCACAGCAATAATTCCGTAACCCATGATCATAATAATGCTCGCGATGAATTGCCCCAAAGGGGTAGCAGGGGAGATATCGCCGTAACCCACCGTAGTAAGCGTCACTATACACCAGTACACACTATGCGGAATGCTGGTGAACCCGTGTTCCTCGCCTTCTACCAGGTACATGATGGTTCCTGCGATGATGGAAATGATCAAAACGGCAAAAAGGAAGATGAAGATCTTTGCTCTACTCGATAATAATGCCCTACGCAGTTTATTGGACTCGCCAATGTAGCGGGTGATCTTCAGGATACGGAATACCCGAAGCAGGCGGAATGCCCTAACGGTAAGCAAATAGCTACTTCCAGCCAGGATGAAGGACAGGTAAAGCGGGATGGTCGACACGAAGTCGATGATACCATAAAAACTAAATATGTAGCGGAACGGCTTTTTTACAGTGATGATGCGTGCAATATATTCGAAGGTGAAGAAAATGGTGATCACCCACTCGCCAACATACAGGTATTCGTGAAACTGCTGGTCGATGGAATTCACACTTTCCAGCATCACAAAAACCACACTCAATAGAATGAGGAGGAGCAATACCAGGTCAAAAAGCTTGCCCAATGGGGTGTCCGCCTCATAGATAATATCGTGAAGTTTGGAACGCCAATTCTTTTTTGCTGCTTCGGCCAAAATAGTAGTTTACGTGACTATAAAGGTAATCAAGATTCCTTATATGGTGGTTTTCGAAGGTAATTTCACGGTTTTCATTACTTTTTTCTTCCTGAGGTATCCCTGGATAATATGCTGGGCATCCCGGTTGTTTTCCATAGGAATAATAATGCTTTTCAGCACTTCCGGGTTGTTGATCTGATAATTCAAATTGTAAAACCCGAATCCTCTATATACCCCATTCTCGATCAATATCACGGAGCGTTCGTCCACCTCGCGTCCGCGATCAATGATCAACATATGCTTGTTCTCGTAGCTATGGTCGTTCAAAAAGTCCTGCACACGGGCATTGTAGGTGTTTGCAGCTTCTTCCTTAAGACAAGCCCCATCGCATTCCTTCACGGTGTAAGCAAAGCAATTTCCTTTGGTATCGTGCAGGCCGGTAAGTTTTTGACAAAGTCCGTGTTGATCGGTGATCTTAAAAAGCACATTCTTGGCTTGTTGATAATTCGTGAAGGTGGTAATGGCCTGTTTCTTACCATTCGCTTTTTCGATCCGAAGATTGATATAGCCCTCATCATCCGTAAAGGAAGTGAGCTGGTAGGTAAACAATCGTCTTCGCAACGCTCGGTTAAAAATAGGTTTGTTTCGCTTGATCTCCTCACTTTCCTTTAGCAAGGCTACCAATTCACTTCCGGTAGGTTCATAGCTCACCGAACTTACTTCGAGCTGTATTTTCTTAGACTTTCGGCTCTCGCTGGTAAAATGCTGAGTGAGGCGCTTTTTAATGTTCTTGCTCTTACCAATATAGATAATGGTACCGTCTTTTCGATGCATGTAGTACACGCCGGTAGCCGTTGGAGCTGCTTCGATAATATCGAGCAATCTGGGTTCGAGGAGTCGCTTGGGATCCACCCGAACGGTCTCTTTCACAATTTCCTTATTAATATCCTTGGCCAGCAACAGTTTGAACAATTCCACGGTGGCCTTGGCATCACCCTGAGCGCGATGTCGGCTGCTTATGGGGATTCCGAGCGAGCGAACCAGTTTCCCCAAGCTGTAGGAAGGCATGTCGGGTAGTAGTTTCTGAGCCAATTCAACCGTACAAAGCGATTCTTTCTCAAAAGGATATCCCAGTCGGTCAAATTCTGTGGTAAGTATTCTGCTGTCGAATTGGGCGTTATGGGCCACCAGAATGCAATCTTCCGTGATTTCGATCACGCGCTTAGCGATCTCATAAAATTTCGGCGCGTTGGTAAGCATTTCGGCATTGATGCCGGTAAGGTTGGCCACGAAAGGTTGGATCTGTCGTTCGGGATTCACCAGACTGGAGAACTGATCGACAATTTGGTGTCCGTCGAAGCGGTAAACAGCTATTTCGGTAATTCCCTCTTCATTATACTTGCCTCCTGTGGTTTCAATATCTAAAATCGCGTACACCTATGCTAACTTCAAATTAATGGTTGAATGTTTGTTCATTTCCGCTTTCGCTTCAAGGTACGAAAATACGGATTATTGTCTAGTAATTTCGCGCCCCGAAGATCGCACTTCCCACACGAACCATTGTGCTTCCATGATCAATGGCCAATTGGTAATCGCCACTCATCCCCATGCTCAATATCTTCAAACCTGGATGTTCAGGTTGCAACGCTTCAAAAACGTGTTTTAAGCGACCAAATTCACGAGACAGTTGGTCTGTATCGTTGGTAAAGGTTGCCATTCCCATCAATCCGGTAATCGAAATGTGGTGCAGTGTTTTTATTTCTTCGGAATTCATTGCGGCCGTAAGATCGGTTTCGGTCATGCCAAATTTACTCTCCTCTTCGGCGATCTTTAGCTGAAGCAAACAAGGGATCACTCGATCGTGTTTGGCGGCTTGTTTGTCGATCTCTCTCAGCAGTCGCATACTGTCGACTGCATGGATCAAACTCACAAATGGAGCCATGTACTTTACCTTGTTGCGTTGCAAATGTCCGATCATATGCCATTCGATATCCTTAGGCATGGTCTCCCATTTTTCGCACATTTCCTGTACTTTGTTCTCTCCAAAGATCCGGTGACCCGCATCGTAGGCTTCCATGATCTCATCCACCGATTTGGTCTTCGAAACTGCCACAAGGGTAACCGCCTCGGGCAGTCCCTCTCGCACGGCTCGTATATTGTTTGCAATGCTCATAAGCTTCGGTCTTTTAACGCTCAAAAATTATTCGGAAACTAAACTTCATTACCAGTGGTGTGGATCAACTGCCGGAATCGTTCGTAATCGGTTTCAGAATAAAAAATATCCTTAGGAATATAGACAAATTGATTTTTACTCAGGTAGAGCATCCAGAAATCGGACTCGTCCACCACTTTATGGATTCTATGGTATGGGATTTCACCAAAACCTCCTGCACTTTCCTCAATTCGAAGGGCGTCGTCGTTAAAAAATAGTTGTTTCTCAGACAGGAAGTCCTCCTTGTCCTTCGAATACGAAAAGCGATAGAGGTAGACAAATATGTAAATGAAATAACCAAGACCTACCAATGCCCAAACCAGGTGGGAACTACGGCCCTTGGCCGCATACAGGTAAAAATTCCCTAACGTAACGAACAGCACCAGTACATACATCCACCAACGCCTGCGAAGCGCTGTCTTCAGGACGATCGTGAAATACGTCTTCTTTTCCTGGGTAAACGGTTTGGTTTCGGTCATCGGTTTACTGAAACATGGGAGCGACTTTCTCCGCCTTCCTGCTCTCCGAATAATCGTAGAATCCTTCGCCACTCTTCACACCCAATTTACCGGCCATTACCATGTTTACCAACAACGGGCATGGCGCGTATTTCGGGTTTTTGAATCCGTCGAACATGACGTTCAGGATCGAAAGGCATACGTCGAGGCCAATAAAATCGGCCAGTTGTAAGGGGCCCATGGGATGGGCCATCCCCAATTTCATTACCGTGTCGATCTCGACAACACCGGCAACACCGTTGTACAGTGTCTCGACGGCCTCATTGATCATGGGCATCAGGATGCGATTGGCCACAAAACCAGGATAGTCATTCACTTCTACCGGTACCTTGTTCAGTTTTTTGGAGATCTCCTCCACCGTTTTGAAGGTGGCTGCACTGGTGGAGTACCCTTTAATGATCTCGACCAATTTCATGATAGGAACAGGATTCATAAAGTGCATCCCGATCACCATTTCGGGGCGCGAAGTGGCCGCAGCGATTTGGGTGATGGAAATAGACGAGGTGTTGCTCGCCAAAATAGTGTCGTCCGGACAAAAGGTATCCAGATCCTTAAAGATCTTCAGTTTGAGGTCGACATTTTCCGTTGCTGCCTCGATCACCAAGCTGGCGTATTCCACACCTTCCTCCAGGTTGGTATAGGTAGTAATATTACCTAAGGTACGCTCCTTATCGGCTTCTGTTATCCGCTCCTTGGCAACCATGCGGTCCAGGTTTTTGGTAATGGTCGCCATTCCCTTGCTCAGGGAGGCTTCAGAAATGTCTATCAATTGTACTTTGTAGTCGAATTGTGCGAAGGTGTGCGCGATCCCATTTCCCATGGTTCCGGCTCCTATGACAGCGATGTTTTTCATTGGTTGCTTTTCAATTTATGAGTTGGCAGGCAATCCCTGCTAGAGTAGTTTAAAATTTTCTATGATCTGCATGGCCACACGCAACGCATTGGTTCCCTGTTCGAGTGTCACGACAGGAGCAGTGTCATTCTCAATGGCGCTGGCAAATGTTTCCAGTTCGTCCAGAATGGCGTTGTTGGAGTCGATTTCAGGATTGTCGAAATAGATCTGTTTCTTAACACCTTCGGCGTTGGTCAGGATCATGGCAAAGTCGTCTGGTTGCTCCGGGGCATCCTTCATTTTCACCACTTCGCATTTCTTCTCAAGGAAATCTACCGAAATATAAGCGTCGCGTTGAAAGAACCTGGCCTTCCGCATTTTTTTCATCGAGATACGGCTTGCCGTAAGATTGGCCACGCAACCATTTTCAAATTCGATACGTGCGTTGGCGATGTCCGGGGTTTCCGAGATGACGGATACACCACTGGCGTGTACCTTTTTTACTTCGGAATCGACCACGCTCAAAATAGCATCTATGTCGTGGATCATCAAATCCAGCACCACCGGAACGTCGGTCCCGCGCGGATTGAATTCGGCCAGGCGATGCGCCTCGATGAACATGGGGTTTTCTATCTTTTCCCGAACGGCCATGAAGGCCGGATTAAATCGTTCTACATGCCCTACCTGTCCTTTTACGCCATGTTTACGGGCCAGTTCCAAAAGGGCTTCGGCTTCGGCGACGGTTTGCGTTATGGGCTTTTCGATGAATAGGTGCTTCCCGGAGGTGATCACCTTCTCGGCGCACTCAAAATGACGGCTGGTCGGGGTAACCACGTCTACCATATCACAGGCGTCGATCAAGGCTTCCATGGTAGGAAAGCTTTTATAGCCAAATTCATCTTCGATAGCCTTGGCAGCCGTCTCATCGGCGTCGAAGAAGCCAACGAGCTCATATTTTTCCGATTGGTTGAGCAGTTTAAGGTGAATCTTACCAAGGTGACCCGCACCCAGTACTCCCGCTTTCAGCATGCTTTTTAGTTTTGCACAAAGATAATTTATTTGGGACAATTCCCCTGCCTGGAACCGTGGAATTACCACGGAAATTCGAAGGAAACGGCCGCAATTGTTTCCGAAGAAAAAAATACTGTCAAATACACGTTAAAGTTTGAATATGAACGGCACTCTCTGTACTTTTATCTCCATACTAAAAACCCCAAAATCGCTTGGTTTCATTCAAAGACACATTTACGCACAAAGGGATGCGGAAAAAGCTGGTAGATACCCTTTCGCGCAAGGGAATTACTCAGCCGGAAGTGCTGGAGGCCATCAATACCATCCCGAGACATTGGTTCATGGACAGCAGTTTTTTGGACCATGCTTATGTAGACAAAGCATTTCCCATTGCCGCTGAGCAAACCATTTCGCAACCCTATACCGTCGCTCGACAAACTGAACTTTTGCAAGTGGAGTCGGGGCACAAGATCTTGGAAATTGGTACGGGTAGTGGTTATCAAACGGCCATCTTGATCGACATGGGGGCGGCAGTCTATACCATCGAACGCCAGAATGAACTGTTCAAAAAAACAAGTCGCTTTCTGCCCAAGATCGGATACCGACCAAAAAAGATGGTGTTTGGTGATGGTTATAAAGGTCTGCCGGAGTTTGCTCCCTACGATGGGATCATCGTAACAGCAGGTGCGCCCTTCGTGCCTAAACCCTTGCTGGCGCAATTGGCCATTGGGGGTAGGCTGGTAATTCCTGTGGGTGAAGGCGTCCAGATCATGACGGTTTATACGCGTACCAGCGCGACCGAGTTTGAAAAAAAGGAGTACGGCGAGTATCGTTTCGTACCGTTACTGGAAGACAAGGAGTAACCAATTCCCGTTTTTACAAGTATACATTTGAGATGAGGCGTTCGACCGTAGGATGATCGTTTCCTCCGGCCGGTTCGATGGTGATGTTCAGGGATTCGGCGTTCTCAATATAGTTCATGGCAAGCATCTCGGTCCCTTTTTTGATCACTCCCATATCGATCATTTCCCCATCTACATCGGCCCATAGCTGATAGTCGTGATCTTCGTCCAGAGCGGGGAGTCCTTTGGCGTCCATCACAACCGATCGCGTTTCGTGATTCACATAACCCACCGCCAGGGCCTTGGGTGCGAGATCGTTTCCTTTTAAAACCACCTTGATGGCGTTGGGGTCGTTGATGGCCTTATACCATTCCAATACTTCGTCGTAGCTGGCCACCAATTCCGTAAGCTCCTGATCGAGTTCGGTGCGTTGTTGTTCCACCAGTTTCAGATTTTCTTCTGCGGAATTCCATTTGGAGTACAACCAATAAGAGCTGATACCTAGCAGCAAGGCGATGGATGCTGCAACAGCCAACCACGGATTGGAACGAGACCTCGACGGCATGGAAACAGTAGCCGTGTCCTCCGAACGAAGCTCCTCTATAAGCTGCGCTTTCACCATTGGCGGAGGAGCAATGGCATTTTCCTGAGCCATGCGTTCCAGGTCTGCCTCCAATTTTGAATAGGCCATTCGCACCTCTTCATCGGTACGAACGAAGTGGGCCACCTGTTCCTGTTGGGAACCCGTGAGTTCTCCCAACAAATATTGTTCGAGCAGTCCAGATTCAAGTATCTCCTTCTTTTCCATCATACGATCCATTTCATTAACAAACCACCCAAAACCAGGGCCATTTGGTAAGATTCTCTCAATTTTTTCAAAGCCTGTTTGATATACGATTTAAACGTTCCCAGGGGAACTTCCATTTCCTCGTGCGCCTCCCGATGGGTTAACCCTTGGAAATACACCAGCTCTAATGCTTTTTGGTGGTGGGCTTCCAGTTGGCGAAGGGAGCCGTTCAATTGGATGAGATCGATATCAGGTGCTTCTTCTTCTGCCTCATTGGTATATACACTCAAATCCTCTGTTTGGATGAGCTTCGACGGATTTCGAAGTGCATTTAAGGCAGTATTACGTGCGATGCGATATGCCCAGGTATAAAACTTTCCTTTTTCCGGGTCGTAAGATCCACAATTCCTCCAAATCTTGAGAAAGGTCTCCTGGAGTGCATCCTGAGCCATGGGCTCGTTTTTACACATTCTCAACAGTACTCCATAAAGTGCTCCCGAATAACGGTCGTACAGGGCAGAAAGGGCAGTGGAGTCGCCATTCTGTAACTTTTGGATGAGTGTGGATTCGTTGAGCATGCAATTTTTAAGATTGTTAAAGTTAAGCAAAAATTACGTTTCGCGTCATCCAGCAAATCGAAGGTCGTGTATATGTAGATGAAAGTGCACGAAACCTAGTAATCAATTTTTTAAAAATCTAAACAAATGAAAAAGTTAGTAGTAATGTTCACATTAGTAGCCATTGGTTTTACGTTCAATGCCAATGCTCAAAAACAAAGTATCGTTGAAATCGCAGCCGGGAACGACAATTTCTCTACCCTGGTAGCTGCCCTGAAAGCCGCAGACCTGGTAGGAGCCCTTCAAGGAGATGGTCCCTTTACCGTATTCGCGCCGACCAACGCCTCGTTCGACAAGATCGACCAGAACACCTTGAAGAGCCTTTTGCAGCCTGCCAACAAGAGCACGCTGGCCGGGATTCTAACCTACCATGTAGTGAGTGGAAAGCTGGCTGCCGGTGATGTAGTTAACGCCCTAAAGCAAGGTAACGGGAAGACCGAAGTGACCACTTTGAATGGCGCCAAGCTGAAGGTGGTTCAGAAAAACGGGAAGATCTGGCTGAAAGACCAGAATGGCAACTATAGCGAGATCGTAAAGACCGATATCATGGCAAACAATGGAGTGATTCATGTGATTGGTGATGTGGTAATGCCCAAATAGTGATGTTGAAAAGTTTGCTATGAAAAAGAGACCTCCCGGAAACGGGAGGTTTTTATTTATAGAAAAACTGCCCACCAATGAGTGGGCAGTCTCTTTAGTGTGACATATCTATCGACTTCCAAGGGACATTTGTATGCCTTGCGCTATCATGGCTGCTGCGGGTTCCAGGAAGGTATATTCCAGATCCACGCCTTCTGCGGTAATGTGACCGTACATCATATTACCATAGGTGGTATAGGCATAGTCGTAGGCCCCGCTCTCATATTGGATCACGATCACGGCGTCTTTCTCATAGGATTCGTTGGTAGCATTGTACGCAATTTCTCCGTTGACCAATTGCGTGAATTGATCGATCCATTCGGGATCGGTGATAGGCAATGGAGGATTCTCGAGGATGTCGGGGTATTCTCCTTCAAAGGTTCCCGGATAGAATCCGATGGATTGAATCGGCTCAGTGAATGGAAGTTCAAAACCTGGTGAAGAGGCATCCTTACGTTCCTTTTCCTTGATCTTGTCGAAATCGGTATCGCACTTGTCAAGTGGTACCGTACGATTGGGAATAGGAGGTTTCACCGTACGTTTTTTGTCAGCGGGAAGGTCATCCAATTTGGTATCTCCTGTGACATTGATCGTAGGGGCAACCACAGTAACATCAAAGAAGATGGCAATTTCTTCCATTTTCCAGGTTCCGATAGAGCAATAACCAACGCTGCATCCGCGTAGGTGGAATTTTGCATCATCGCACAACAGGTCCTTCAATGGTGCCAGGTCCTTTTGCCAATCTGCCTTATTCCCCGGTTTACCGTTTACGTACTTGCACTTTCTGGTTACCTGACCGTCGCCAGTGGAGATCTTGCCGGGACGACCATGACCTGCAAAAGTGATCTTTTTAATGCAGCAGTCGTTAGCTTCGGCATGGGCTTTCACTTTTTGGGCGACCTCTTCCTTGGTACCCACGGTCAGGGCATCTGGAAATGCCTTTAGGCTATAGAGCAGATAGCCATTGTCCACGTTCTTTACCTTGGGACATCTGGCATTCATGTCCTTCCAAACATCGGCCGGACTTTTAGATCCATCCCTTAAACCGCGTTCTTCGGCTGCTGTGATACAGTCTTTGATCTCTTTGGGCCAATCCAGTACCACCACTTCACATTCTTTCTTTTCTTCTTCTTTCTTTTCTCCACATCCGATGAGGGAGAGAGTGAGGGTCAACAAGAGGGCTGATGACAGGATCATCCAGTACCTCCTTTTCTTCAAATGGGTCATTGGTTGTTTGTTCATATAAATACAAATTAGGTTACGAGAACAACGCAATGCCGGATGAACCGGAACCAGCAAGAAAGTGGAAGTAATTGCAATTCGAAGTTGGGTGATTGGGCAAACCCTCATTAGGCCGAAACCTATCTCGAAAAGCTTCAAGATGGTCGTTCATCGAGCATCAAATAATGGCGGGGTTTGCTTAAAATTAGACAATAATTG
>JBCCHR010000020.1:0-14884 GCA_039028655.1 Bacteroidota bacterium | reverse complement strand
GATGTTGATCGATCGAGGGTCGTTCCAGTTTTCAGGAACCGTTAAGTATCCCCATTCAATGTTATCCTCACTCAAAACCTCTGAGAATGAATAGATCGATTCGGTAGTTTCGAATTTAGGAGTCTGCGACCAAACTGGTAGGGCCACCAATAGTACACAACCAAGGATGATCTGTTTGATTACGTTAGTCATCATAATACTTTTGTTTGTTTCTTGAATGCTTCTTTAAAAATTAAAACTCATGTCGATCGTGTCCTCCTTCTCAAATTCCAGATCGAGGTTGATATCCTCAAGTGTGATGTCCGGTCGCTCCAAAAGGACCCGAAGTAGCAATTCGAATTTGAGCATCAGCCATTCGATGGTCGCACCATCGTATAAAGGCACCGCATAGCTTAGCGTTCCAGAAAGTGCAGCCCCAGTCTCCATAAAGTTGATCAAAAGCGGCAAACGACTGTATCGAATGGTTTCCGGTAGCGAGGTAAGGCTCAATTTCGGACCCAAGGAGATCTTGCTGTAATTGGAGGATGGATTTTGGAGTACCATTAATATATCCAACCTGAGTGCGTTCAATATGTTTTCCGGAATATCCTGATGCTCATCGACTTGAAGCAGCATCTTATGGGTGGTTGTAAGTAAGGATGCGAAGGAGGAGGTATCTTGATTTTGGCTTCGCACTGGCAGTGTTTTCACGAACATCCCCAATTGCTTATCGGCTCCCACAAAATTGCGTCCTGCATTGACGGTACCAATACAAATATCCTTCTCTCCAGTTACCAGATGTAACAAGGTTTGCAAGCTTGAAACCAGCAAACTATGCAATGTAGTGCCATTGGTTTGGGCCAGTTCCCGGATACCGCTTACCAAATCGGGTTCCCAACGAAACTCGTACAAGGCACCTTTGGGGTAGTTTGATGAGGGCGCTTGATCGAATGGTAAAATGGTCTTCCATTGATAACCTTCCAAATAGTGCTCCCAGAATTGGATGTTCTTTTCTTTTTGCTGAATAGCGATGGCTGTCATCCATGCGCCGTAATCTTTATATTGAAATGGCAAATCCGGTAAGGATTCAAAGGCTTCCAAACCGAAACCGCGAAAGTGACGAATCAATTCGCGCATCAAGATCTCCAACGACCATCCATCCATGATAATATGATGGGTAACGAACACAAGGTATTGCGCATCCGAAGCATCCGTAATGAGGCCCACTCGTAGTAACAGATCTTCGCCCAGGTTAAACTCCTGATGCAAATACGCTTCCATGGCTGTTCGTACCTCGGCATGGTCCACGTTGATATGGTCTACCTGGAACGACAACTCCGCCGGATCTCTAACTACTTGTCTGGGGCTGCCATCTATTTCCTTAAAATTGGTTCTCAGTACTTCGTACCTCCTAATCAATTGATTAATTCCGAGGTGAATTTGTTCCTCGTCCAAAGAACCTTCCACCCGGTAGGATGCACACATATTATAGGCAATCGAACGTTCCTGTTGCTGTGAGCCCAACCATAGCGGGTATTGCGCGGCCGTGAGTGGATAACTCTCTTGCTTCGGGACCACTTCGATCTTGCGGTGCCGCAGCGAGCTTTGTCGATTGAGATAACCTGCCAATTGAGATACGCTCACCTGTTCGAAAACTGCGCGTAAGGGCAATACATACCCAAATTCCTTTTCGATCAAATTGATCAGGCTTACAGCTTTTAGCGAATGCCCGCCCAGGGCAAAGAAATTATCCGTAACCGACGGAGGCTGCTCCAACTCCAGGACCTGTTGGTAAAACTCCGCCAACCTTGCTTCCATCGAATTCCGAGGTTTTGCGGCCCGTACTTCCGAAGAATCAAAGGCCAGCGGTCGTTGGGACAATTCCTTCCGATCCACCTTCTTATTGGGTGTCAATGGAAAGGCATCCACCTCCAAAATTTGTTGAGGAATCATATACTCGGGCAGCTGATGTGCCAACTGTTCTATCACCTGCGATACGTTCAGTGATGTATCCTCAGGGATCACATAGGCCACTAGCAGCGAATCCTGTCCGGTCGGTTTGTGTGCCACCACCACAGCCTCGGCAATGGGTTCCATTTCGTTCATTCGGGTTTCGATCTCTCCTAGTTCGATTCGATAGCCACGAACCTTCACCTGGTTGTCTGATCGACCGTGAAACTGTAAACTACCATCACTTTGCCAACTGGCCAGATCACCGGTATCGTACATCAATGTGCCCTCTTGAAACGGGTCTTCAATAAATTTATCGGCCGTGAGTTGTTGGTTCTTTAAATATCCATTAGCAAGCCCGTCCCCAGCGATATAGAGCGTTCCAATGGCGCCTACCGGGAGCAGCTTACGATGGTCCTCCAACACGTAAACACGGGTATTCCTAATCGGTTTTCCAATGATCGCTGCCTCACGTGGATTGGTGATTTTATGGATCGTAGACCAAATGGTTGTTTCCGTAGGGCCGTACATATTCCACACCTCCGCGCCCGTATCCAAAAGTTCCCCGGCCAGGGCCTCACTCAACAGATCGCCACCGCAAAGCACCTTCAAATCCGAGATCCCGGTCCAACCTGCATTGAACAGGAGTTGAAAGAAACTAGGCGTACCCTGGACCATCGTTGGTTTCAGCAATTCTATATCCTGCAATAAATGAATGGGGCTTGAGAGGGTGGCATGATCACTTACATAGACGGTAGCTCCGGACAGAAGTGGAGCAAAGAACTCCAAAATAGAGATATCGAAAGACTGGGTGGTTACCGAATACAAAAGGTCGTTACTATTGATTCCGGGTGTTTCGGTCATGCTGAGCAAGAAATTTAGCAACGAACGATGGCCAATTTCAACACCTTTCGGAAGGCCTGTCGAGCCCGAAGTATAGATAACGTACGCCGCATGGGACTGCTCCGTCAAATCCATAGGTTCAGCCGCAAGTGTTTCAGCATAAATCAAAGCATCTACATCTAACAGGTCAAAATCTTGACGAAGCCCCATGGTATGGGCTTGAGTGGACACGACGGTTTTGGCACCTGAATGCTCCAGTATAAATGCTAAACGGGCAGACGGAAACTGTGGATCGAGTGGGATAAAAGCCCGACCACTCTTCAAAACTCCTAGAAAGGTCACTATCAAATTGGCCGATCGGTCCATAAGAACAGGAACCATGGAATCTTGATCAAATTTTTCATGAATACCCCGGGCAACGAGATTGGAAAGGGCATCCAATCGTTGGTAGGAATAACTCTCCAAAGGATCTCGAACCGCTATTTTATCGGGTTGTTGTTCTACTTGTTGGGTGAAATAATCCAATAGAGTACGGTCGGCCGACAAGAATTGAGCCGCCGGGTTAAAGCCTTGGAGTTTTGTGCGTTCCGTCCTCGTGAGATATTCCAAATCGCTCAATTGGCTGTCGGGAGCGGCAAGGACCTCATTCATAAGTTGTTCGAAATGGCGCACCACTTGTTGGATCGATCGATCGGTGAAATAGTTAACGTGATAATCGAAATCGATCTTTACATCTTCTTCGGAATCAAATTCGCGGATATAGATGGCCAGGGCTACCCGTTCAGCACCATGCGTCATAGGGACTACCGTAGTTTGGGTCCCTTCGAAGTGATCGGAATAATTTTGCTTCTCGTAGGAAAGCGAAAGATTAAAGAGGCGGTCCTTTTCATGGAATATTTTTAGTTCCTGGATCAATTTTCCTATCGGAAACCGTTGATGCCGATAGTCCTGTCGTAATTGCTGTCGAATTTCCTGAAGCAGGGATACAAAGGTGGTTTCAAGATCAAGTTGCATGCGCAAAGCCGCCACACCCATGAATAGTCCAACGGTTTTCTTGAAAACGGATTTGCCACGATTGAGCACAGGCAGGCCAATAGCGAAATCATGATTGTTTTGTTTTTTACTGAAATAGACGAACAAAATGGCCAGAATAACGTGGAAAGTGGAGCAGCGATGTTCCTTTGCCAGTGCCTCCAATTGGTTGTAGATCGCCCGATTTACCATCAACACCTTACGCTTGCTTCTATTCCTGGCTCCTGCGGGATCCAGTTTTTCAAATAGTGGTTGCGGCAATTCCTCAAATCGATCCAGCCAATAGGCTTTATCCGTCTCAAAGTCCTCCGAAGCCTGGTATTCCTCATCATTGACGACAAAATCGGAATAGGTGAACGGGTATTCGGTTTGAATGGAACCAAATTCCTTCAGTTCGTTATAATTTCTCACCCATCGTTGAAACATGAGCGACGTTCCCCAACCATCGGTAATGATGTGATGATACATGGAAAACAAATAGTGAAGGGTATCACTTACCTTCACGACAACAAAGGTGTGTAGCAGCGTCCCGGCACCCAGATCGAACGGGCGCACAAAGCATTCATTCATATAATCATTGGCCCGGGCGTTGGCATCAGGTTCATCCGAAAAATCTACACGCTCCAACACAGCGTGATGATCATCCAAAAATTTGATCTCGGCCTGTTGATCCTTCCCTACGATCACCGACCGATAGGCATCGTGTTGTTCGATAAGAGCACGATAGGCACTATCGAGAAGATCGACATCCAACGTACCGTGGACGGCAATCTTTGCTCCAATATTGTATATAGGATCTTCCGGATATAACAGCTGTTCGAAATAAACATCCTGCTGTGGAAGTGTGAGTTTCATACGAACACTTTAGTGTGAGACAATAAATTCAAAGAACAGAGGATGGGTCCGGCTCAAAATGAACCGAACGCCAGCCTGAAAATGTAGGCACCTTCCCGTTCAGAAGGTCGCCTTAAGATTTTAAATTAATAGAAAGCTATTGTGCGAGGGTATACCCGAATGATTTGAGCAACCGCTTCGTACTTAGATTAATTACTGCTTGTTTTTAAGTTGATCAGTTTACTGATGGGTAATTTAGACCCGTTCTTGGCATTGACCTTTGCGATCCAAGGTCCCGTGATCTGCATGGATTTGAGGGTCACTATGTTTTTCAAAGTGAGGTCGCTGTATCCCTGTTCTTTGATCTCTGTAATGTAATTGGCATCGATCTTATGGGATTTTGCACTCATGATATCCTTGAAGGAAGGCTGTGCATAGCCAGCTCCAGACAACATGCTTAAGAAATCTTCATCGATCTTCATGGAGACCCACTGTGCGATCTTATTAAGATCTCGCGCCTCTTCTACGGTGGTGTGTTTGCTCATGGTATCAATGGTGTTCTTGTCTATATGCAGATTTTCCATCATCACCAGGGTTTTAAGGGTTCGCTCCTTTGATTCCAGCGTGTTGAGCAGTGCTATTTTCGATTGGAGCACCGAAAGATCCATTTGAGAAGAAGCCACGGCCACCAGATCATTCACGTTCAAGGCAAAATCTTCTTTCCTAAGCAGCTCGATGCTCGCCTTGTCCAGAGCTCCTAGGGTCATCATCAGGTACATGCCCGGTGGTGTCTTTTTGAGACCTTTGCTCTTTAACAGACTCCTCATTTCATTGCTTTCCTCAAATTGATAGGTTCCGTCTGAATGGAGGCTCAGTACACCGGCGTCGCCAGGTATTGTGTAAGAATTACCCGGATCGTTTCCTTGATTTACGGATACCCGTGACATAGGAATCTTGCTCGAGAATTTGAAGTCCTTCTGAGCTTCCGAATTACTAAACTTCACGTATAATTCTTCGCCCTGAACTTCTGATGTATAGTTGCCTGTATGTATATAATCCAGGTTGTTATGATATGTTGTATCGCTTTTTTGTGAATAACTTGTTCCCATCATGAGTAATAGTATTAAGTAAATAGATTGTACGCCAAATGATCTTTTCTTTGTAGTAGTCATATCTAATGATTTTATTGTTAAAAAGCTTGTTGTAAAGTTACAAGCACTATGCCATACTCTTCGCATTTTCGACAAATTAAACCCAAATCTTTTCTCCAAGTGCCTCGGATCGGGTTTCTATGTCCTTGATAATCTTCCCATAGTCGAACTTTACAATACGATCGGCCAAGTGAAAATACGCATCGTCGTGAGTAACTGCCACGATCGTCTTTCCTTCCTGTTTCAATCGTGGAATGAGTTCTTCGTAGAAGAATTTTCTGAAATGCGGATCCTGATCGGCCGCCCATTCGTCTAAAATAAGTATGGGTTTATTCTCCAACAGCGCGAAGATCATGGACATTCGCTTGCTTTGCCCTTTGGAGAATCGCCTTCTTGCAGAGTCGTCTTTATCATCGGCTACCACTTCGTGAAGCCTCATGGTTTCGAGTAATTCCCCGTAAGAGGAGTTACCTTCCAGCTCGTAGTTATCGTAATTGTTGGAGAAAATATGGTTGTCCGTAAAAATTACAGCCATCGAATCCTGAAGGTCGTTCTTTATGCTTATTTCCGATTCTCCGTTCAATCGAATGGAGCCTCCACTGGGCTCATACAATCCTGACAGAATATTGATAAATGTACTTTTACCAGAACCATTTCCACCAACGACAAAGATGACTTCGCCTTTGGTTATATTCATATTTACCGGACCAAGCGCAAAGGTCTTCTCTTCGTTCTCATTCTCATATTCGAAACAGATATCCTTGAACTCCAACGAATGAAAAGTCTGATCTTCCATGGTCGAGGCTTCAAAATCATTCTCAGCGATCTGAAAGTCCTTTACAAAATTTTTGATCCGTCGATTCGCCACCATGAATCGTGTGTACATCTGCTGAAGATTGATGAGGTTATTGATAGGACCAGAAATAAACAGGATCACCACCACATAGGCGATCACATCTTCCCTGGAAAGCAATCCCATGGCAGGTAGCCCAAACAATACCGCAGCGATCACAAAATAGAGACCGTATTGACTGATCATGTTGATAGACAGGAACACATAGTTGATCTTAAAGTCCAGTACTTCCGACTTGTCGCGGTTGGGCCCTAAGTATTTGTTCATGATATTACGACGACGGGACATGCTCAATTTCAACTCCTTAAATCCTTTGATGAGGTCTTCCACGTACTTGTAATAGTGCTCGTTGTATTTACGAATGGTCGCCACCTGGCTCGACATAGAGTTCATTACCACAAAGTAGCATATCGCCACGATCACAATAAGTCCCAATACGATCAATGCCGAACTTACCGATAAGGTGAACATGTAGATCACGCCAATAATCAACATAAGCAAAGAGTTCACGGTATGAGTAACCGTGAACGGTAGGTTCGAAAACAAGCGCAGATCTTCCATAGCGGTATAAAATCGCTGGGTGCCAAACTTCTCCAGAGTAACCAATGGAGCACTGAGTATTTGATTGAATAGCTTTTTTTCGTTCTCATACAATACCTTGAACGCAAAACGGTTCAGTCCTTTCTGAAAAATAACATTCAGCAAATAGGTATAGACCACGATCGCCAGGAACACGATGATCATATAATCCTTCAAGAAGGCTTCATTGCCAGCCAGAACATTGTTAATGATATAGATGATTCCGAAGCTCAAAAACGTGTTCGGAATGGCGTACAAAAGCAAATAGATGATATTGTTGAACTTTAGTTTGATCATGGTTCAAAAAGTTTCGAGTTGCAACCCGCATGAGGCACCGGAAAATGTTCCTCTTGAGCGGCGAACTTATGTTATGAAGTGTTTGGTCTTCAGCAATAAAAAAAGAGAATAACCTTGTCTAGAACTGAAATTGCTCTTTATAGCTGGTATTGATAATTTGAGCTACCTCCCTTGGGTAGTCGTTGATGAAAAAGTGGTGGCCTTCGAATATCTTGAATTGAAATGCCAGCGCCGTAAAACGTTTCCAATTTCTGATCTGCGATGAAAGTTCTTCCTCAGAACCCATCATAGCGTATATGGAGGTATGAAGTTTGAGATCAGTTGGCAATTGGTTTTGTTTCTCGATCACTTCAAAATCGGCTTTTATTATTGGTACAAAAAACTGATAGAGCTCGTCGTTCTCCAACACCTCTTCGCTTACTCCACCCAATACTCTTAGCTCCTTCTTAAAACCTTCATCGTCCATCAGGTAGCGCAAAGGCTTTGGCGTGTAGTCCGGTGAATTGGCAGCAGCACCTGGGCCGGCATTTCCGGAAACAATCAGGTGGAGAGGAATGTCTCCCGACTTCTCCATTTCGTGGGCCACGTAAAGGCCCAGACTAGCGCCCATACTGTGACCAAATATGAGATACGGACGTCCGTTTCGAAGCTTTTTGATCTGATTCGCATAGTCGCGAATCGCTTCCGCTTTGTTGTGAATGATGGCCTCCCGGAATCGTTTTCCACGACCCGGTAACTCCAACGGAAACACGTCGAGCTCACTATTGAGGTACTTTTTCAGAAAATCGTAGGAGTAGCAATTGCCACCAGCGAAATGCAGTAAAAATACCTGGGCGTTGGTAGAATTAGTTGGCACGTCTTTGTTCTGTTGTGTTACCCTCACGTCGTTGTCTCACGTTAATTTCGTCGTTACCGAAACTGTAGTTCAAGGATATCCTGAATCCGCGCCCTCTAAAGATCCCGCGACTAATAAAGGTAGAAACCACCCCATTTACATCGCTGGTACTGATACGCGGGCTGGTGTTGAAAATGTCAAGCGCGCTGAAGGCCAGCTGAAGCTTCTTATCGAAGAACTGAGATCGTAACGAAATATTAAGTGCCTGGTTGGCGTCATTCTCAGTTTGATTGATAGTAAATGGACCGGAATACCAATAGCTTAACTGCGCGCGATGCGTTTTGGCCTTATTCAACACAAACGAGTGATCGGTCGATAGGTAGTAACTAAAATTGTCTTGTACAGGCGCCTGGATCAGATCGTTGGTTATTTCTGAAATATAATACACCAGATACACCGAATTATTGCTATCCCACCATGGAGTAAGTCGCAAGTTGTAAGACTCGGATAATCCCATCCGGTACAAGGTGAAGTAGTTGTACGAGCTGATCACCTGTTCGAAGGTGTCGTTATCGGCGATGGCTACTGTCCCGATACCATCGGTTTCGGCCTCGAAAAAGGCGGTGCTTGTTAGTCGCCCCTTATAAAGGTGGGTGAACTCGAAATTATCGCTAAAAGATGGCTGCAGGAACGGGTTTCCTACACTACGCGTGCTTTGATTGATAAAGAAACTGGCCGGGTTGAGTCGGGAAAAATAAGGTCTGTTGATCCGCCGTCCGTAGTTGATCGAAAAGGTGTTATTATCATTGGGTTGATACGTCAGGTACACCGTGGGAAACAACTTGAAATAATCGAAATTGTTGCTAATATTAAGACTTCTTGAAATACCTTCCGTGGTCGTGTTCTCTGCACGTAGCCCCAATTGGATCTTCCATTTCTCACTCAGTTGCTTGAACACGTTTACATAGGCCGCCTGAATATTCTCAATGTACTTAAACTCGTCAATATCGATGCGTCCGGCTAGTTCGTCATTGTTATTGATCGAATAAACACTATTGGTATAAGTAATCTTACCACCGTATGAGAGGTTGGCGAATTCAAAGGGATGCGAAATATCCACTTTGGCGCTGAAATTGTCGATGTCGCGATCGGTAATATTGATCCCATCAAAGTTCAGTCCCTGTACCTAGCCATCACCCAAAAATGTCGTAGCCAGAACGTCACGAATATCTTGTGTTTTATAATTGAAAAAATCCACGTCGAAGGATAAATTTCGACCCATGGTATCGAGCCTTGTATAGTAATGCACGTTGGCGGTATAATTGTCGACCTTGCTGTCCCGAACTCCAACCGAGTTAATGATCGAATCGATCTGCCCTGCATTGTTTCTTATTTCCGTGTTCGCAATATCATCCCAAAATGGCCTGTTGTATCCCGCCGAAACCTGGAACCCAAGGGTAGAATGTTCGGTGAGGTTCACATCGAATAATACACGGCCCGAAATGTTCTTTAGATCACGTTCTTGCGTGGTTTCGATATCCCAAGTGTTGTTGCTGTAAAACAATTCCTGGTCCTGCAAGTAACGCTGATTGCCAAAAAGCCCGTTTGCAATGGCCAGAATGTTCACCTTCCCTCTACGGTATTTAAAGTTGTTCCCTACCGTGATCTCTCCCAGCTCAATTTGCTTGTAGGCAGCAGAGATGGTATTCTTCCAACTATCACTCAGTCCTTTCTTCAGTATAATATTGATCAAACCACCACTTCCTTCTACTTCGTATTTTGCCGGTGGATTGGTGATCACCTCAATGGATTTGATATCTTTTGATTGAATCGCATTCAGAAAATTGAACATCTCATCACCGGTAAGCTGAAGAATACGTCCATCGACCATAAGTCGCATTCCACTTTTACCAAACATAGCAATGGTATTATCACGAACAACGATACCCGGAGCTTGCTTAAGTGCATCAACGGCATCACCGCCTGCTGCGGCCACGCTTTGTTCGACATTGAAAATGATCCTATCTGTCTTTCGTTGAATAAGCGGTGCTTTGGCAATGATCTCAACTCCTTCCAACTCGGTGGCGGCGCTCTGAAGCACTACATCGCCCAACGACATGGCATCCTGAAGATCGATCTGTTGTTCGAAACTTTGATACCCGAGGAAACTGATACTTACTTTATAGGTCCCCTGCTCCAGCTGTAGGGAAAACGACCCGTCCTCTTCAGTAATAACACCGGTTACTATGGCGTCGGAGGTATCGGAAATCACCACGTTTGCAAATGCAACGGGCTCGCCTTCACTCAACACCCTTCCTGTGAGCGCTACCTGCGCTGAAAGGGTGACCGGTAAGAGGAGGAAAACGAAAAAGATGAGCACAAAATGTTTCATAATCGGTGGATTTAATAAAATTCTCTGTTAAAATTGATGGTTAATAAATGATTGTTTAGAGTGTTGTACACATCCTTTTCCTACTACAATATTACTGTAACTATTGTACAAGGAATTATGGTTTTAACGTACTTTTTTTAAGTGATTAACTTAGTTTTCTGTTCATTCAATACCGCATTGGTATTCAGTATGTTATTAGGATCGAAGGTTCGTTTGATCTTCTTCATCAGCTCCAGGTTGGCGGATGCTTCCATACGTTCAAAATAACTTCGGTTATAGTGTCCTATTCCGTGCTCGCCGGAAAGGGTGCCGCCAAGCGCCATGGCAGTTTCGAACAAGCGATTGGAGCATTCGGCCAATATCCTTCTCCATGCATCGGGAGCATCGGAATCTCTTCCGAACAAAATCACATGGAAATTACCGTCTCCAACATGCCCGACCACTATAAAGTCGATCCTCAAATTCGAACATACTTCCTGTACCTCTTTGTACATGGTTGAAGCCTTCGATCGAGGCACGACTAAGTCGAGCTCGTTGAAATGTCCCTTATTCACAGCAGCTTCACCTACGCGCTTACGACATTCCCACAAGGCTTCGATATCTTTCTTCGACTGCGCCACCCAGCTTTGGTTGATTTGGTGTTTCTGAAGAAATTCTTCCAGCACTGCCATGTGGTCCATGAGAGCCGATTCGGTCGCCGCCTCGAATTCCATCCATAGCAGTCCTTGGACATCCGAACCATAACGCTCGGGTTGATTCAAGAAGGACAAACTCAATTTTGTAGCATTGGCATCCAAGAACTCCAGGGCAGATGGCCGAAATCCGGCGGCAAAAAAGTCCTTGACCACCTCGAACAACCTGTCCATGCTTGAAAAAGGAATTAAAACCAGGATCTCCTTTTGCGGAGGAACCACCTGCAATACAACCCTGGTAATAATTCCCAAAGTGCCTTCACTGCCGGTAAACAATTGAGTGAGATTATACCCCGACGCATTTTTAGTAACGTTTTTTCCTGTCCAGATCACGGTGCCATCGGCCAGCACTACTTGTAAATTGAGCACGTATTGTTTGGTACTGCCATATTTCATCGATTTTGGACTACCACTGGAAACCGCCACATTTCCGCCTATAAAACTCATGGACGCGCTACTGATGTTCTGCGGAAACCACAGATCATGCTCCAACAGGGCATCCTGCAGATCTTGGGTGACCACCCCGGCTTCGGCCACCACGTACCGATCGACCGCGTTTATCTCGACGATTCGATTAAGTCGTTCGAGCGACAGTACCACCGCTCCTTCAGCGCAAAGTGCTCCTCCACTCACACCGCTGCCACCACCCCTCACGCTTACGCCTATTCCATGTTCGTTACAAAGCGCCAGGATGCCTGAGACTTCTTCGGTACGGCCTGGGCGAACCACGCACATTGGCTGGCCTTCTTTGCCACTCACGTGGTCGACGGTATAGCGATATTGCTCCTCTTTATCATGGAGCAGATGGTCGTTTCCAACAATCACCGAAAGGGCATGAATGAAATACTGCACTTCCATGGTGTGCTATGCGCGATCCAACATTACTTCCTTTTCCATGGCATTGAACAACGCATGAATGTTATCCAGGCCAAATCCATCGTAGTAATTCACACGCTGGATGATCTCGTAGTAAAATGTAGCTCGGTCCCCGATAGGAGCTGTAAAGAGCTGGAACAACAAGGAATCGTCCACTACATCACACAAAACACCGTATTTTTCAAGCTTGTCCACGTCGATATCCGGATACTTTTGTCGCAGATCGGCGTAGTAGGTATCCGGAAAGGTGGCGAATTTCACCCCATTCTTCTTGAGCGATTCGACCGACTTAAAAATATTGGAGGAAGAGAAGGCAATATGATTGATGCCCGATCCATAGTTTTCATCGATAAACAACTCGATTTGGGTACGCTTATTCTCATCCGGTTCTACCAACACGTTGTTGATGAGCTTGTCATCGGTTTGAAGTACTTTTAAGTACATACCCACTTTATTCTCTCCTTCTTTCTGGCGTTCGTCGAAACAGCTCACGGTCTTCGAGGAAAATATATTGTTGAAATAAGGTTCCCATATCTTGATCTCATTAATTCGAATTGCACTGGCAATGTGATCGATCTCCAGTAGGAAAGATTCATCCTTGTCAAATTTCCACTCATCGCCGGTGATCTCGCGGTAGCCCGGCATGAAGACCCCGTCGTAGTTGTCGTAATTCACGAACACGATCTCATTGTCGTCGAACATCTTTACCGATGCCATCTCCACCTTACCTTGCTCGTCTTCCACAGTGTAAGGAAACTTAAGCGGGATAGCGCCCTTGGCCATTGCATTGTCAAAAAACTCGTTCAAATTGTTTACCCGGATGCCTATTTTTTTGATACCGTTTCCATGCAGATCGACGAAGGATACGATTTGATAGGTACTCGGCTGAGAAGCAGAGGTGATCACCAGTTTGATGTTGTTTTTTACTATATAGTAGGAACAGATATCCGGATTTCCTGTCTCCGGACCACAGTAGGCCACTACTTCAAAGCCTAAGGCTTTTACATGCCAGTAAACAACCATTTTTGACATGCCCACATAGTATTCTATGAAGTCGTATTCGGTTTTCATAAAATCCGTTTCGATCAATTTCTCATTCATAATTCTTAGTTTTAAATTGTTAATGTGTCCATACACCCAAATTGCACATAGTGTCATGGGTTAAGACCCATGTCTTCTACCAGCAACCTACCTGGATGTGGAAAGGTGTTATGTTTTTGTGTAGTTTTTTTTAGATGATCAGGCTGGTGTAGCCTGCTTCTTCAGGGTTTCGTTGGAAGGGATCAAATGTTTAAGAAAATCCTTAAGGTCCGGCTTGTATTCCATCTCCTTGTAAACTGATTCTTTGTAAAGCAATCGAATGTCCAATGCATTCGAATAAGCAATACAATTCAGGTGAATTCCGGGCATCAGATGATGCTCCACGGCTCCAAAAGTCACCTCTTCTTCTGTGTTGGAATCGGTATTCGCATACGGCCGCACCTGGAAATTGAATTGACCAGCCATGCACGCATCCAGATCGAGGCCAAATTCTTTTTTAACATCCGATCGAATCACGGTATATGGAATTTGCTGATGCATTCTGGCTTCCAAATAGGTCGAATAAACAGACTGGATGGAGGCTTCATTATCATCCGCACCCGATTCCAAAATGCGCATGGGCAATGGCAGTAGGTTGTCGATCACTCCCAGCAATCCATCGGTATCGAGACCCGGAATCTGTTGTTCTCTTCCGTCGACCATCACTCCGCAAACGCTTTGCTCCTTCATTTTAAATCGTTCTAACAACTTCAGATAATTCGCAAACAACATAGCGCTTATCGGTACTTGGTGCGATTCCGCATTTGTTTGAAGCCCCTGTAACGCATTGGAAGTAAGTAATGCTCGTTGTTCGACAAATCCATCAACTTCCAATGGAATTTGTTTTTCTGCGGAATTATGCACGTCTTCCTTCAAAAATTCCTTCCAGAATGCACGTTTCTGCATTCCCAATTCCGAAGAAATAAAGGCCTCCTGCCACTTCACAAAATCAAAATAGGTTGTGGTCGTCGCAAACGGTGTAGTGTCGCCATTCAAGTACGCCCGTAGCCTCTTCTCGATCACTCCTGCCGAATAGGCATCAAGCAATGAATGCTGCACGTGAACTACTACGGTGGCTCGCTGTTCGTCCGACGCATCGGTGATTACCAGTACACGGATCAATGGACCATCGAATAGGTCGAATGGCTTGTAAAATTCGCTGGTGGAAGTAAGTTGCTTCATCTTGGCGCTATCTCGATACATAAATTCGACAGGCACTTCCTGATGAGGAACCCAACGCTGCTTCACACCTGTATCTGTAGGTTCGAACCTCAGGCAAAGCGTAGGGAACCAGCCAATAAATTGTCTAAACTGAGTTTCGAATGTTTGACTGTTGTGTTGCGCTGTTGTCGCATTAAGACTTACCAAACTACGAGGTATTCTGAAAAATCGCTGTTGACTTCCAGACAATGCAAGGGCGTCTCCAAGATTCCATTCAGCCTGGCGGGCAACCATCTCTTGTTGGGTGTCTTGCACCTCCTTCATTGAGGT
>JBCCHR010000019.1:0-15150 GCA_039028655.1 Bacteroidota bacterium | reverse complement strand
GCCAGATCGGAGATGTATATGCGATGCTTCATTTCCTTTAGTTCCTCGTCCATGATAAATCCGTTGTCCAGGGTGGGTCCGGTATGAATGGTATTGAAATCCATCTCTTGTTGCTGCAGTTCCCAAAGCGATTCGAATTTGGCTTCGTGCGTGAGAAAGTCGTTGATGTCGTAATAAACCTGTCCAAAAACCGCCTCACCATCTGCCTCCATATCGATGGTAAGATGCAATTCCATCGATAGTTTCAAAGGTCGAAGGACGGCAATATCGTAGATATCTTCACACAGGTTTCGCTGGGCATGGAAGAGTTTCTTGGCTTCATTTTTCACGCGATCTTCCTCTTTTTTCAGTTCGGAAGGATCGGTGTCGTACTCGTACATTTCTATGAAGATTCGATACAAGCCCTGTAAGTTAAGTTTACCTAAGTGCTCGGCTTCACGACCTTGATTCAATGTTTTGATCCAAACATTCTTCACATTTTTGATACCATCGACCAACACCTTTCTATAATCTTCCTTAATGACGGGATTGGTGGTAAGTATTTCCGAAGCAATAAAAAACCCATTATCACCGGGTACCAGCTCTCTTTTCTTCGATTCGGTGAGGATATCGACGATGGGCATGTCCACTTTGTACGAAAGGTTGGTAAGCGTATAAGCAAGATTTTCGAAAATGGTTACCCCCGGATCGTGCTCGTTGTAGTCGGTCCAATGAGCACTGGAAAGCTGCTGGAGTAGCTCAATGCCTTCCAGGTACAGGTCCTGGTATTCGCCGGATCCCTTTTCTTTTTTGTCGATATATCCCTTTTCCAGTGTTTGCGACATAGTTATTCGTTTTGCTCATTGGAAGGAACGGGGATCAGTTCACTGATCTCGTTGTCCCAAAGTGTGGTGATGTGATATTTTATATAGGTAGCTTTCCCGTAATTGGATCTGGTTTTAAGCTGAAGCTTGTACACATAATTGTAGTTGGACTTCGGCGATTCTCCGGCGGATTCTTGGGAAGGCGATTTCTCGCGTTTCCAGCGAATCGCCAGCCTGTTCCACCAAAACCATCCAAAAAAGGCCTGTGTACGTCTTATCCTGTTGATTCGTTGCCCATGAGTCGCCAGCGCGGTGGCATGCAGCAGGGCGTACTTTCCTTCTCCAGCCTCACCACCTGCCTGGGCAATCACTTCGAACGCCTTGCATCCCGAAAGAGGTTCGGTAACATCCCTCCATTGGCCGTCGGCAGGAAGAACGCCTGCACGATAAGTTCCCATTCTACTTTTGGTTCCCAGGACGCCATTAACGTCCAGCGGCGTAACGGGTTGATTGGTGTGTACCCCGATGTGTCCGTTATCGGAGAAAAATAGTTTGGTGATATCATCGTCATCATCAGCCGTGGGCTTTACGATTCCCAGGCCCGAAGGATCGCCTTTCACCAATGAAATGCTCCAGTCCGGGTGTTCCGAACCGATCTTATTTACGAAGCTGAGCGTTCGACGGTTGTTCTCCCCTTCGGGAGCAAGTACCAGCCCGTTCTTGGGTTCCTTAGAGATACCATCTTCCAGTTTATTAATGGTCGAATCGATAAGACTCTCAAAGTTCTCTTCACTGGGTCTCTTCCCATTTTTGAAGTAACTCTTGAGGGTATCCCTGTTATCGAGTTTTGTATTCTTATCGCTCATTTTTTATTTCTTTTGCTGAAGACCTACTCGCTGTACCCGAGTCTGTCTCAGTCATTAACTTTGCTGCATTTTAAGTGCCTTCATTGGCGGGTTCAATAATGAAATCAACGCCCACACCAAGGGTTTTAATACCCACGTCCAGGTCCTTCGGAATCGCTTGATCTGTAATGTCGTCTTCCGTATAAATTCGATGATCACGAGCGGGGATGAGGATCGACCAGGGAGTTTGGGCCGAAATGGCGTGTTCTCCCTTATGTACATCCAGGGTAAATTCGTTCATTCCGTGCCGGATGATGTGTTCGATGTTGAATTCCTTTACGCGTTCTACATAGGGTAAATTCTGAATGTAATTGGACACCGTAGAGGGAACGATCGAGCCGCCTATTCCACCGGTGTTCATATCCATATTACTGATGGGCGACAGGAACTCGGAAATGTCTTCCGCCAGCCGTTCCCGATAGTTAAGTCCCACGTCGAACTGATTAAACACCGCAGTGCAGTTAACCAGCAGGTATTCGATGGCCGGATTCATCACCTCAATATCGATAAATGAAGAGGATATCCTATTGAGGAAATCCTTCATTTCCTTTAGTCGGCTTTTGCTAAAGTAATACGGATCCCTTTTGTTCCATCGCGTGCTCAATGCCACCACCTTTACATGACCGGCTACGGGCTTAAAGTTGTGATCGAAACTCGTGCACTTCACGATGTTCACGTCGTCAAAATTCTCCAGAATGATGCGCTCGTAGTCCCAAAGGGTCACGGCGCGCCCCTTGTGACGAAGTCGTTCGCTCACCCGAGTATAATAGCGATCGCTTGATTCGGGAAGACTACCGCCGATGGTTTCGTCGGCCTGATAAACGTCTTTTATATCAGGCAGTTTTCCTTCCAGCTTCGAGATTGATTCGGCCGGCACGCGATTCCCCAGGATGGCCGGGTCGTCGCTAATGCAGGTAACATCCACGGCATTGAGGTAGATCCCTTTGATACGCGGATAATTCTCCACATCTTCACTCGTTGAGGCCCTGATCCAAAGGATCTCCGGGTCCGTTCCGCGTTTTTCAGCAGGAACATGAGGCATGTTGATCTGTACAATGCCAGATTTCAGGAACCCTTCGGTATCGTCCCGTATGATCGCACTTTGTTCGATGGGCTCCCATTCCGGATGACTGAAGTATTCCCAATTAAGGTAGTTGTGTCGAATATCGATGGTCGTGCTCGAACGAAGGAAATTGAAATAGATGGTAAGATCGGCCCTGCTCTTAACGCCTTTGAGACCCAAAATCAGATAGCCTTCCTGCTCGAAATTAGGAAGGATCAAGTCTTTTCTTACCAATTGGTTGGAAATAATATTCTCCACTATGTAAGGGGTGATGTGTTTGAACTCTCCGTTGTACAGATTGGAGTTGTCACCTGCATCAATTCGTTCTGTAAATAGCAGACTGTCCTTGGCACTGTAGCTTAGGGTAGCTCCTTTTAATTTTGGCACATAGGGTGCGTTAGGATAGGGTAGTTGCCTTTTGTTTTGCGCATTGTAGTTGGCAATATCCGTGTAGTCCTTTTGGTAGACACTATCTCCAAATCCACTGTCCGGTGTTGCCAGTGTGAGTCGAATAAAGCCACCTTCTGAATTCACATTATACTGTAACGGGTCAGAAAGGTCGTAGTCGTTGGCCAATCCTAACTGTTCGAAGTTGGAGAAATCAAGTGTGCTATAATCACTCAATCGCGTACTATCGTAACCTTCCGGTGTGAGGCAATGATAGGTCTCGAACAAAGGAACCATGGGGGCATCTTTTGGTTTGGACGGATACCAGTATCCATTGGACAAGGCCGAGAATTGGATCTGGAACGAGTCGTTGGTGAATGTTTCGCTATAGGCACTATAGTAGGTGTCAAATCCTCCGTACTCCTGTGGAATATTATCCCATTCCAAATGCACGTTCAGGTCGGTCACCTCTTTTTTAAAGAGCTCACTATGGCCTATCATCAGAAAGTCTCCTTGTCTGGGTTGCGGGCCAAAGAGGTCGAAAGGTTTGGCTGTTGGCATTTTCCCTACATTATTATAGAATGACAAGTCCTTGATACCGGATACTTCCACGTCGATATCAATCGATTCCAGGCGAAGTTCTTTCAGAAACGAATAGGCGTAGATGGGTGCAAATTCGTCCAATTCTACTCGTATGGAAGGCCAGGTGTACGAGTCGTCGATGCCTTCTCCCAAGCTAACGGCCGGATCGATCAGGTCGAGTCGGATCTTGATAGTGAGGTAGTTTTGATCTATGCTGTCGTATTCGATCATATAATGATGGCAAGGCATCCAGCCTTCTTCATTGGTGTACGAAATACGGAATGCCTTATCAAAAACCATGTCGACTGCTCGGGAAAAGTCGATCTCTTTATTGCACTGGATCTCTTCCAACAACTTCCAGATGGTGGCTCTCGAACTGGTCTCTTCGAAATTGAGCCGAACACTGATCTCCCGACGCCCTTCTTTCAGAAATAACACAGGAGAACCTACAATAAATCCGATTTTGGCAGTTTCTTCTGCCTTTATCTGGCTGTCCTGTACCGATTTCTTACTGGCTCCAAAAACATACCATTTGTTTCGGGGAAGTACGTCTTTGCTGTAGGCAAAAAGGCGATGATAGGTGATGGAAGTGATGATCTTCTCATTTGTTCCTATCTCGTTGTAAGGATTCGAATTGACGTATAGATTTTGAATGTTTACCAATTCGGTTTGCTGCACGATCAATGATTTGTTGGTTTCGAACAGCACATCCGTCTTGCTACCCATGATCTTTCCGGCAGATAAGCGGGTTCCTTTGGGTACCAGTGAACGCTCGACTATTGGTTGCAAGGTAAAGTTCACGATTCCCGTAGTTTTGGTGCCGCTTTGTCTTTCCTGTTGAAGAATATCCTTGTAGTAAAAATCAAGATGTCGCTGAGACACATTATTTAGTTTGTCTACCACTCGCAGGTACAACAGCACAAAGGTGATGTACATGGCATTTTGAGGCAAATGCCTATCGCTGCCCAGGAAATCCATCTCAAAGTATCGTCTGGTGGTCTCCTTGATGTTGGCAATCGCCTTTTGAAAATCATGAAGGATACCATCCAGTTCCACCGCGCTTTCAACATTGCTAATGGCCGTTTTCTTCAAGGCGTCGATGTCGAGTCTGCCATTGTTGTCATCCACAATGAAGTCCCGCTTAAACTTGATTCGCTCGATGGGACTGCTAATGATCTTATCTGCGAGGTTGCGTTCTCCTATGGTATACAGTTTATCGGCCCAAGCGTGAATTTTGTCCCACCAAAGAGCCAGGACGTCTATGATCTGCATCTTGAGGTGATCTTGCTTCTTTACATTTTCCAAGTCGAATTCCTTGATCAACTTTTCCAGATCATCGGTAGGCTCGTTGATAATGGCGGCCATGTAGATCAACGAATCTCTGGACACCAATCGTTTCCAGTCTCCATCCACCCGATCTTCCAGGTTATAATAGTTCAACCGTTCCAGGTACGAAGCAATATACGCAAGGTGGTCCCAGCTGGACCGATCATCTATTTTGAAGGGGTTGTCCAACAAAAGCTTATTGTAACGGCTATCACGTATGGTCCCGTTACGCTTTTTGATGTGGGTGGTATGGTGGTGTTCGTTGCTCATGTTCTTAATTCATCGCGGTCTGGCTCACATGTTTATGATACAATTGAGGGATGTCGGTACCTTCTTGTTTGTAATATGGGAATACCAGATTGAATCGGGTGTTGTTCGACTTGATGGTGTATTTGATCGCCACGCGGATCACCCCATCCAGATAGTCCTTTTGATCGATCTGGATATCGTTAAGCCGAATGCGAGGCTCGTATTTAAGGATGGCCGTCTTAATGATATCCCGCAAATAGTGCATTCTGGAATTGGTGATGGGTTGAAACAAAAAGTACTGCAATTCCGAACCGTATTCGGGAAGCATGGTTCGCTCGCCCAAATTGGTGTTGAGCAATATCTCAAGCGACTCCTTGATATCGTGTTCGTTCGACACCATTTCCACGCCCATCAATGGATGGTCATGGAAGGTAGGAGGGAAGCCCCAACCGGTTCCCAGGAACGACTTGCTTTTTTTGTATGAATCTGACATTAGTTCACCATTACTATTGATCCTTTCACGCTCATTTCTCCATCACTGGATACCCCGCAGGAGGCGCCACCACTAATATCGGTGGACGTGTCACCGGAGATCGAGACCTGCATGGACGAACAACTATAGGACTGGTCCCCATTCACAGAAATGGTAGCCCCTTTGATCGTAACGTCATTGGTGGCCTGCAGTGTAAGGCTCGACTTGCTGTCTACCGTGATGCCCGAGTCGTTCATTTGGATCTGATTACTATTCTGATCGGTGATGGTTATCCCCTTATCCTGGTCGCTCAATACCATGGTATTGCCACCGGGCGTAAGGATGGTGATCACCTTGTTTTCTTCATCAAACTTTACCTGCATTCCCGTACGGGTGAGCAGCGTTTTGATATTGTTGTTTTCTTCAGGTGTTTCTGAAGGGGAGATCGAACTGCTGAACACACTTCCCAGGATTACCGGGAATCGCGGGTCGTCGTTCATAAAACCGAGGATTACTTCGTCGCTGATCTCCGGCATGAAATAGGCACCGAAACCGCTTCCGGTATAGAACGAAGCCAAACGTGCCCAAACGTATTCACCGTCGGCACCCAGGATAGGTATCTCTACCTGCACGCGGAACTCATTATCCGGATCGCTATCGATCTTTTGAACAATTCCTGTTTGCAGTCCACGTATGCCCGGAACGATTCCGGAGGCACCCGGAGCCACAACGGGATGTTTTTCTACAAACCACTCCGGCGAGAGTCCAATGCGTGCTTCCGTATTCCAGGCACCTTCGCGGAGGGTGTGTACGACGCCTGAAATAAAGGCGTTTCCGTTGAATCGATCTCCCAATCCGTTCAGTTCGATCGTTGTGTTTGGCTTGGCCTTGGAAGACCCCTGAAACGTAATGCTCCCTCGGTATTGGGATAGCCTTGACTTAAGCAGGGCGGCATCTACCCAGGCCTGCACATGATCCTGATCCAGTACCACAGAGGAGTTGATAAGGCCATCACCTGCACCAAGCACATCTGCCAAGGTAGAACCAGTTAGGTTACCCTGCTGATTCACCGTAGGTTCTGAAGAAGATGCATTCACGATGCTCTGGCTGGCCATGTCCCAGGTGTTCCCCTGCACGGCCGAGAATTGATGGGTGGCGTCCAGTTCGCCTTCAAATTCATGAATATCGTACCCGAAGGTAACCGACAATTCGGGGGTGGCGCTCACATCAGGGACCGCAGCTGTTAGTTTCCCGGCGTTGGTTGTTACCACAAGTCCGTTTAATTCTGCTCGGTTCATGATAAAATCCCAATCGGTACTGTAGTATTGCACGATTTCTTTATGCTGAACCGACGTGGAAGTCACATCGGCCTGCAGGCCACTGTTACTCACTAATTGCGATATCAGGTCGCTGTCCGTAATTTCGGTGAATATGCCGTTCTTCCGATTCACGGTCATTTTGAGGCACTTGTCCTTGCATACCACCTGCAATCGGGATCCTGAATGATCATCTATCCTCACGATCTGCTTCACTACAATACCGGTAAAGATGGAAACATTAGTGGTCTCATATCCCAAAAGGATCTCAACCTCACTACCCGGTTTAAAGGTATCGGCATCGGTAATGGGGAAGGTGTTGTCTGCAGCTTCGCCATCCCTCAGTGTGATCTCGGCCTCCGAGATCCGGTTCACGTGTTGCTCGATCCTAATGTCGAGCACTCCGTACGTCTCGGGAATAGCCGATCCATTGGCCTTGATCTCAAAGGTGACCAGATTCGAATCATCGGTAATGGGAGAATTTGGCATAATACGTTACTTTATGGGTGGCAGATAGAGCTCGGTACCAGGTACCAGATTTCTAAAATTCACCAGTTTGTTGTGTCGGGCTACTTCAATATAATAACTAGCGTCTCCATAGGCTTTTTTACAAAGCAAAGGCAGTGTGTCGCCATCTTTTACCATCACATGATGGGTGAGGTCGGGCGACTCAGGGCCGGCTTCTGCGGCGATCACCGACGAATCCAGGGCCTCTTCAAACTTTACTCCGGCCTTCGCCCGCAATGGGGTACCGTCCGGCTTGAAAAGGGTGTAGGTTACATCGAGTGAGGTTAGCTTGCACTTGAACACCAAAGAACCCCAGGAAATAATGAGGTAGTTGGGTTCGTGGATCGTCCCATTATAGTCGAAACACACTTCTTTGAACTCATCCAATTGGGTTTTCACCTCTACCGAATTTCCATCCACCGCACCAGTCGCGTCAAAATAGATGTCGAAGGAGATCGTCTCCGGTGGGATTCCCTTAAATTTGAGAGTCGTCCCCGGAGATCCCTGGGCGGTCGAATTGTCGTATTTGATCTGGTGATTGTGGGTGTAGGAGGCCGGATTGATCATTACCGAAACCTGCTGGTCTCCACTTCCAGAATACGTATCGTCCGAATAGGCTACTATGGTTAGTTTGTCTAAGGCCATGCTAGCGCTCTTTGTGTTTTCCTAGTTGTTTTCTAATTTCTTTCTTACACTCTTTCAGAACCATTTGTTTGAAATGCTCCAGATCTTGTGTTGGTGCCCCTTTCGAGGCTTCTTCCTCTATTTTGACTTTAATGCGTAATTCGCGAATCTCAATGGCCATGTCCTCTGGGGTGTTAGGTTACTTTAGTGAACTGGCTGTATGAAAATTCCAGTGTCTCGATCACGATCTCATTGTTCATCGAATTGAGATCGGAGGCCGACCATTTTACCGGCCAGGCATTCGAAAAACTCCAGGAATTGAGCGGAGCGGCATTTTCATCCAGCAAACTCACCGTAATGTTCTTGGTCTCGATGGCCTGGGCAAGTCCGCCGCCCAGGGTGTCCAGACACCATTGTACAATTGGTGAATCACTGGGGACCAGGCCCCGCTTTAATACCAGGTTGGAGAATTTTACAGAGGTGGGAACACGATGTTTGTAATTGTTGTTCCCCCCCTCTGTAATTTCCTCGGTACCCATTTCCATTGTTATTCCCGATACTTCCTTGAAGGAAGCATCCACTCCACTTGAGTCACTGTCAAATGAGAGCTTGAAATAAAACGCTACGGGTGGATAAGCCTCATTCATGACTAACCGCCATTAGCAATGGTTAAACCTTCATGAGCGAGCTCCAAAGTTTCG
The DNA here is from genome assembly GCA_039028655.1 of Bacteroidota bacterium. Lineage (GTDB taxonomy): Bacteria > Bacteroidota > Bacteroidia > Flavobacteriales > Flavobacteriaceae > Aureisphaera. Next base: position 6,215 of record JBCCHR010000019.1, on the reverse strand, counting down.
ACAGCCACCTCGTTGGCGTCCGACTTCAGGTCGGTACCGGTGATCTTGGTTGGCCAGGCATTGGTCAACGTCCAGGTCATCGTAGGCGACGCCGATTCGTCTAATAATTGGATCACGACGGTCTCTCTTTTAATGGTATTCATTTTGATGGCGTCATACCACTTCCAGAAGTTGTTGTCGTTCACAAAAATTCCTTTCTTCAGAGTAACGTTCCCCGTTTTAACGATTCCGGGCATCTTGATGGTCGAAAAGACCTTATTATCGCCATGCCTGTATTCGATGGGTTGCGTTTCTGTGTCCAGACCAGAAACTTCCTGGAATGAGACGGTGCTATCTTGAGACCCTAAATTCACCGTGAAATAAAACTTCGGTAAGGGCCAAACTGCATCTTGTGCTTCTCCTGCCATAATATTTAGTTTTTATGTTTTAACAGATTTTGAATTATTATTAGGCTTCCTGCATCTTTTGCTGGAAGGTGATTTCGATGAATTCAGCAGGATGAGAAACGGCCACTTTAACCGAAACTCTCATAATTCCATTGAGAATATCATCGTTGGTCATGGTGCTTCCCAATCCAACCGTCACCACATAGGCATCCGCTGGCTTTGGTCCAACCAAGCCTCCTTGTTTCCAAATTCCGAACAAGAAATTACTGATCATGCTCTTCACGTTCACCCAAGTGGTGGCGTCATTTGGTGCAAACACATACGCCTTGGCGGCCTCTTTAACAGACTGCTCCAGGAAGATCATTGTTCGACGTACGTTGATGTATCTCCAATCGTTAGAGTTTCCATCCAATGTACGAGCACCCCATACCAGGTTTCCTCTACCCACAAAGGCGCGGATAGCACAAACCGATTTACCGTTTACCGGCATGTTGAGGTCTTCCTGCTGTGCGTGATCGATAGGTACGGCTGGCATGATGGTACTTTGTACCCCAATATTAGCCGGAGCCTTCCAAACACCATCATTGTTGTCTACCGAGGTGTACAATCCTGCCATGGCCGAACTTGGACCCATAAGGTTCATATTGTTCATAATGGCACTCATCAGAAGCTGGTACGAACCGCTGAGGTTTTGTAACACCTTGTTGGCGTCTTCCACTTTCTTGGGTTCGATCTTGGTGGCATCGGTGGCAAAGGCCTCGATATGCTCTACCATGTCCTGGTGCACGATACCGGTCTTCGAATCGGTGAATTCGTTGTTCAACATCTGCTGGATCTGCTCGTACGAACTCTTTTTGATGTTCTTGTGCGAGATCTCAGACGACTGATACACCGTCGTGTGCAACCAAGGATAGTAGGCTGCTGCGTAGCTGTTGTACTTCGCATTCTCCGGAGAAACACTGGTTCTAAACTGCTCCACACTGGTAGTACCTACCATGGGCTCTGTAAATCCACCCGGGATATCCAGGATCGCCACTCGATCGATCATACTTCCGCAGTGATTGATCATCGCGTTCTGAAGCGAATAGGCATTCGCGTATTTGTTTTGCAAGTAGTCGCCGGCGGTCTTATCGGTAATGGTAGGGTCGTTCACCTCCACAACATCAGGGATTACCAGCATAGTGGGTTCCATTTCCTTCTCGAGAGCCGTAATGGCATCCATAAAGGCTCCGGTGTCGGTGATGGCCTTCATAGTGAAATCGTACTTTCCAACCGACATCACATAGCAGGTTCCGCCTCCATTCTCGTAGAAGAATTTCAATGCACCGTACATGCGATAATTGATGCTGGTTTGCACTACGTCGTAGGCAAAACCACGATCGATAAATTCAGACTTATCGATGATCTCCTGGAATTCAGCATTGGCCGCACTCAAGGCGTCCAATTGTTCCTGGGTAACATCATCTCCGGCCTGATCCACGGCATCCTGAGCATCAAGCAGTGTCTTGATCTTCTCATTTGCCTTGGCATCTGTCAGGTTTTGATTCGCCTGGTCGTTCTCGGCTTGGGCATCCGTCACCGCCTGCTTTTGCTGGTCGGTGGCATTGTCTCCGGCCTTGTCCACAATGGCTTGTTTCTCGGCCAGGGTCTTGGCGGTTCCTTCCACTTCTGCCTCAAGAACCGTGATTCGGTCTGGAAGCATTTCCGAAGTAACAGAATACTGCACCTCGGGTGGATTCTGGCCAAAAATGCTCAGAAATTCGGCCAATGAAGTCACCTTCACCGCCTTGTTCAGCAGACTTTTCCCATTATAGGAAGTCTTCTCCGTGTAGCCAATAAACGCCGGGACGGCAGTTGCTACGGGCACCACAGAGTTCCCAAAGGCATCCAATTCTCGGATATACACCCCAGGGGTTTTCATAGTTGTTGACATAGAATTTAATTTAAATTAGACATAGATTATTGATGTAGAATAGAATGATTGCTCGTTCTCTTCGTTTGTTTTTTTACGTAAGGTCTCAGGACCCGGTATCGGCAATTTCAGCTCTATGCTGTCACGATCCGTCACATCGCTCGAATAGCTGTAATGTAAAGTGGGCGGATTTTCGACTAACTGCCTCATTGGAAATGCTTTGTCTCCGGTAAATACCTGGGCGATCTGGTTGGTCATAAAGGCTTCTTCCACCGGCCCTGTATAGGTAGCCCCGTCTGTTCCTTCGATGCTCAGTTCCAGCGTCGTGTTGGCATTTGGGAGAATAACTTTATATTCTCGTATGACCGACCTGCTTCCAAATGTTATGGTATACGACTGTCCCTCTTCATAACCGTTTTGTAAGGACGGTATATGGAGATGCACCAATCCAATGCACCCCTGTTGCAACGACTCTTGAAGCAGGTAAAACTGCTGTACCAATGCGTCGTTCTCCCATAGTTCGTACATCCCGGATGGCTGGTTTTGGAGGGAAATTACATGCAGCGTTTCCTGATCATTGTTATGCTCACTTTCGTGAACTACGGCTCCTTCTTCGTTCTTGATTTCCACTTTTACTGATCCACTTGGCACGGAATGTTCCAATCCGCGGTATGCCACATTGATGTTGTTTTCTTCGGAAACCAGTTCCCCCGAGTGCATGGCATCCCCATTGCTTTTGTCTTTGTTTGAGAAGAACAGCAACTGTCCCTGCTCCGGTTGGGCCAGATCCGTGTAGTTGAGAAATAATGGATCATCGACGACTAACTGAAAAACCAGATCAGTGATTCCCTCTAAGCTGGATTGAACATCAAACGCATCCGATTCCCGAATGCCTATATAAAAATGCAGCGCATTGCGATTGGCTCTCGGCAGGATTTCGTAATTGCGCATCCTTTTAGCGGTATCCAACAAGGGGATCCATCGGAATATGGAACCAACGCCCTGGTCGAAGTATCCGTGTTCGATCGTGCATTCCAGCCATTGATGATAGTTTGTTGTCATTTGCTTATGAATTTGGTTTTGCATCCGATCCCAATCCGGTAACAGCAGGTACCTCTTTGTGTACTTTGTCTTCCTGAATCGATAGCATTCGTATTTTATAAATGATTGAAGGCATGTACTTAGCTCCGATGCCACTCCATATATGACTCAATTCGTTGATCCCAACATTGAAGATCTCGAAGGTGAGCTTCTCCAATGGCGGTTCCATTTTTATTTTGCCTCCTCGCGAGAAGTATGGATGGGCCTGAAATACTCCGATCACAGACGACAACATCCTGTTGGCCTCCAAATAATTATCGGAGGAATCGTAGTTGGCCGAAATCAGCACATACAAGTTAAATTGAACGGGAGGGGCTACCTTTCCGTAGTTGCGCCCACCGTCGTTCATATAATTGGTGATATGCTTGCGCGTGGTTTCCTGCTCCAGGTTGATCACCGTTACCACGATCTTGTTGTTCACCTTATCCATCACACTTCCGTCCAAACTCAACAGATTGCTTGCAATTACCCGTCCTTCCCGCTTCTCGCCGAAGGCCAGATTGAGCTCGTAGTCGAGCAACTCGGTAATAAATTTTAATGCTTCTGCAATCATGTCTTTACTTTTTTTCTGTGAGGGTTTTGATCGCACCTACCACCGTACGCGCGAAATAAAAACCTGCGATACTTATTCCGTAGCAACCCATGAAAAGCGAGTACCCATCCAGCGCGTCGCAAATCGCTTTGATATTCTCGGAGGACACGAAGGTCACAATGATGTACTCCAGCGCAAACGCCAGGGGCAAACTCACGATGGCCACAAAAAGGATCCACAAAAATTCCTTGGCGAATAGTTTTTTGACCGCCTTCAGGAATTTCTTCAGCTTGCCCTCTTCTTCGGCAAGGGCTGCCTTTCCTTTTGCTACCGCATCACTCATGGCAAATTCCTTTTAACTTTTTGTACATAGCGACTCACCAGATACACCACGATCGCGCCTATCACGAAGCCAAACAACAAAACCACCGAAGGATCTCGAATCGCGTCGATCATTCGCATGAGAACCATCAGAAATACCGAAAGGATCACCGTGAAATAAATGGTGTATGCCCTGCTATTGAAAAAGAACATGCGGGTGTTGGGCTTGAACATGGAGATCACCAGTCCGATACCCCCGAAGAGTACCACAAACCCGAGAGCCAGTATAAGCAGATCGCTCATTCCGCTTATCTCTTTCAACTTGTCGTTGAGACCACCCAGGGTGTCTACAAATGAGCCACCTGCTTCTTCTCCTTCATCTTTCCCTTCCTTAGTTTTTGCTTTATTGGTCTTGCTGGCCACCACAGTGGTATCACTTTTGCCATTTCCCTTGAAGATCACCACGATGGAATCGAGGTTTTTAAGATCGGGCAGTTGTACCTTGGTGGTGTCCATCTTAGAGTAGGTCATTTCTATTTTCCTCCAATAATTGTCGTATCGCTTATTGTAGCCCAGGGCCCATATTCCCAGTCCCCGTAGCTCCTCTTGTTTTATGTATCTCAGCTTGTCGGCAAATGCCGAGTCACTGTCAAACCAAAGCTGTCGGAACCGTCGCTTGTTACGCACCGAATCCCTCACCACATAACTGTACCACGAGGTTTTACTGATGGTATCAAATTGCATTTCAAGGGAAGGTTTATTCTCCATCTCATGTTTGATGTAGTCGATGGTTCGCGACCCTATAAATCTCCTGGCACGCGATCCCTTTTCTCCAGTTTTCGTTTCCCAGATACTTCCGTAGAAGGGTAGGGCCAGGATCATTTTTGATTTGGGTATGCCGTTGTCCAGATATTCTTTGACAGAACGTTTGATGTTGAATGGGTCCCAGAGCGTATCTCCCTGCAGCGGCGCCACAGGTCCAGCCACTTTGCTGGTAGAACCGTAATAATTGTAGCCCATCATTACAAAGCGATCCACTTTGGGAACCAGGAGGTCGTATTGAATGATCTTGCCCCAATCCACAGCTGGGATGGCCATGTATAGTTGGTAGGTAGAATCCGTATTTTTGAGTTGCTGACTCAATTGCGCAACAAAGGAATTATATCGTTTGCGTTGCGAATGCACCACGCCTTCAAAATCGAGACATACTCCATGCGCTTTTCTGGCGGCAATCATCTTAATCACATTATCAATAAGCGTGTCGCCTGCGCGCGTGTTCTTCAGGAAAGATTTTACCTTATGATTTCCGAAGAGAGAAACCGTGAGTAGCACTTTCTTGCCTTGATCTTCGTATTTGAGAATGCTGTCGACAAGTTTTGTATTCATCCAATCGTGAACGGTATCCGCCTTTCCCGTTCGATGATTTACTTCATACGAAAAGTAGGCCACCGTAGAGAGCAAGGAATAGTCCAGGTTTTTGTACAAATCCTTTTCCCAGGAAGGGTACCATCCAAATACTTCTCCCGAAAGCGGATTATGGTTTTCACGTTTAAATGGGAAAAGTTCTCCCAGCGAATCTTTATGAATGGTAAATCGATAATCCTCGTCGCCACGAGTGAGTCTTTTATGCCAACGAATGTATCGTTTTGCAAGACGAGAAGAATCGGAATGATGGAAGAAATTTTTAAATGAGAGCAACTTTTTGAGTCCTTTCTTTGCCTCTTTTTCCGCTTTTTTAGCCTCCATTTCATCACCCTTGGCTGCCTTCTCGTTTTTATCGGCTTCCTGCCCGTAAAGCTCCATGCCGAGGGGATTCAGCAAAAAGAATGCAAAAACCACTGTCACCTCCTGCCGCCGCTGACGACCCTCTTCAAGGTCTCCTGTGAGCGGTCGAGAGATTGACTGGTCGACTGGATGCAATGTCAAGAAGGGACGCGGTCCTGCCTCAACGGGAATTCCGACG
>JBCCHR010000018.1:0-15215 GCA_039028655.1 Bacteroidota bacterium | reverse complement strand
GATCGAGCGAGTAGAGATCGTGAAAGGTCCGGCTTCCACTTTGTATGGTTCGGAAGCGGTTGGTGGAATCATTAATGTGATCACCAAAAAACCGGCCAATGCCCCTGAGACATCGGTCGAGTCCTTCATTAGTGGCTGGGGAGAAGTAAATACCGATATAGGTATGGGGTACCGTCTTGGCGATAAGACGCAAGGTCTTTTGGGGATCAATTATTTCAATTATCAAAACCCAATAGACAATAACAACGACGGCTTTACAGATCTCACACTTCAGGATCGGATCTCGATCTTCAACAAAATTAATTTCCAGCGAGAGAATGGTCGTGTGTTCCATGTCGCAGGACGGTATGTTTACGAAGACCGATGGGGTGGCGAGTTGGGCTGGAACAGTTCTTTCAGAGGAGGAGATAAGGTATATGGCGAAAGTATTTATACTTCCCGATGGGAAACTTTTGGAACCTATCAACTACCATTCGACGCCCCGATCATGTTTCAATTTAGCGCCAATGGGCATGTCCAGGATTCTTTCTACGGAACGGACTCCTACGACGCCACCCAGTATATTGGTTTTGGGCAACTCACCTGGAATACGCAATGGGGGCAGGCACATCAATTCCTTGTGGGTGCAGCCTATCGCTACACGTATTATGACGACAATACCTTTGCGACCGCTTCGATTGATGGCTCTGCGAATGCCGCGTCGATAACACATTTGCCGGGCGTATTTGTTCAAGACGAAATTACCTTTGATGATAATAATACATTGCTATTGGGGACAAGATGGGACTACAACAGCATTCATGGGTCTATATTTTCTCCGAGAGTGAACTACAAATGGAACTCAAACGATGAGCGCAGTACCCTGCGACTAAGCGGGGGTAACGGGTTTCGTGTTGCCAATGTGTTTACAGAAGATCATGCCGCTTTAACCGGAGCTCGTGAGGTTATTTTTGAAGGTGAGCTGGAGCCAGAAACATCCTGGAACGCGAATCTCAACTACACCCAGCGATTTTTCACTAAAAAAGGAAGTATCATCAGTTTCGATGCCTCGGCCTTCTATACTTATTTCACCAATCGCATCCTTCCGGACTATGAAAGCAACCCTAACCAGATCATATACGCAAATTTGGATGGATCTTCCGTTTCGCAAGGCGTGTCTTTAAACGTGGATATGGTATTCAGGAACGGAGTCAAATTGCTGGCAGGGGCTACCTTAATGGACGTTTCCGTTACCGAGAATGAGGTTCGAAGACGTCAATTGCTTACGGAGAGTTTTAGTGGAGTTTGGACCGTTTCTTATAAATTCCGGGATATTGATCTTACTGTAGACTATACCGGGAACGTCTATGGTCCCATGCGCCTGCCATTGCTGGGTGCGTTGGACCCGCGAGACGAGTTTTCACCTTGGTTCAGTATTCAGAATATTCAACTTACAAAAAAATTTGGCAGCCAATGGGAAGTTTTTGGCGGGGTAAAGAACCTATTGAATTTTACCCCTGCCAACAATAGCATCGCCCGGGCGTTCGATCCCTTTGATGAAGGTGTAGAATTCGACCAGAACGGACAGGCAATTCCCACGTCGGACAATCCCTTTGGGCTTACCTTCGACCCGAGTTATGTGTATACCTCCAATCAAGGGATTCGAGGTTTTGTTGGAATAAGGTATACGGCTTTTTAATGATGAAGACCCTACAAATAGTACTTTTACTCATCTCACTTTCTGCGATGCCGTTCGCAGGAATTGGGCAGCAACTTGAATCAACTTCGATCGAATTGTTGGAACAACAAGTAGCGACAACTCCCAAATATTCATTGGTATTTTTGCACACAGATTGGTGTAGGTTTTGCGCCGCCATGAAGAATACCACGTTCAAGGATGCAGATGTTGTGAATATGCTGAATGACCAATTTTATTATGTCCCGTTTAATGGGGAGCAGCGCGAGTCGGTGCAGTTTGTCGGTACCACCTACAATTTTGTACCAACCGGCCTCAGCACTGGAACCCATGAGTTTGCATCGGCTATTGGCACTGTCGATGGGCAATTGGCCTATCCTACCACTATCATATTAGATTCGGAATTTCGAATTGTATTTAGGAACAATAGCTTTCTAGGTGCCGAAGATCTATTGACGGTCCTGCGCGGAATCGCTCTTGGAGAATGATTCAAAGTGTCAGGCTGCAAGGATATTCGAAAGTCTACTGGCCTTCCAGAACGATGTTCCAAGCAGCGTCAGCTTTCTGCTGCAGTGTTTCAGCTCCTTCTTCGTTCCATTTGTCCAGGGTATTCACGCCCCAGCTGTTGTAAAACAAATAGAGTTTGCCGTTGGTGATGGTATAAGTTTTGGGATCCACGCCTACTTTTTTACCATTTTTGGCAATGGCATAGGCACAAAATCCTCCGTATTGCGGGATGTATAGTGCAGGATTTACCAAGAAGGTTGTTTTGTTTTCTTCGGAAGCAAACTTGTAAGTAACTCCTTCAAATTGGGCAGAGATCTTTTTATTGCCCTTCAAGGGCTCGTCCCGGAAGTAGGACACCACATCATAGCCCTGGGCTCCAAAGCCGCCCTTAAGATTAGTGTGTTCTTGTGCCCAAGCTCCTGATACAGCGAGCAGTGCAATGGCAAAAAATAACAGTGCATTCTTCATGGTGGTTTTAGTAGCAGGACGTTGGATTTCCTTACGTATTTGTTTCAGAATAAATAAAAAACCCTTCAATGGAGTGGATCAAAATCCTTTTTCCTTTTGCAGTTTTTCGTAGGCCTCCTGTACTTTTCTAAACTTATCCTCGGCTCCCTTTCGATACACCTCGTCCATATGTTGCAGCTTGTCCGGATGGTATTTCTTCACCATCTCGCGATAGGCCTTTTTGATCTCGGGTATGGTAGCGGTGCGCTCGATCTCAAGGATCTTGTAGGCCGAGTCCGGGTTTTGAAAGAACATGGCCTTGATACTTTCCAGGTCGCGGGATTGAATATTGAGATGGGAAGCGATCATGGCGATCACTCGCACCTCGTCTGAAGTGACGTGTCCGTCTGCGTTGGCAATGCTATAGAGGAAATGGATCACCTGTAGCCGGGATTCGTAACGCATTCGCTGTCGTAGCAAATTACCGATCTTTTGAGCAGAGATCTCCCGACTTTTGATCACCTGATTAAACACCCTAAAGGTGGCATTGGCGCGTTCTTTTCCGTAGGCCTGCACGAAATACTGTCGCACAAAGTCCAATTCTCGCTGGCTTACGGTTCCATCGGCTTTGATCACCAGGGAGGCCAGTGATAGCAGGTTGAGTTCGAAATCGGCCGGAGATACACGATCCCTGGTTTGGAAAACCGACCTTCGGGTTCGTTTTGTCTTCCCGGAATTCATATTGTCGAAGATGCTACCGAGCAAAAAACCGATGACCGCTCCCGGAAATCGAAAGAAAGTGTACCCCAAAAGGGCCATGAGCCATCGAATCATAGCATTGAATAATGATGTTTTAACGAGTTGCAAAGATAAAAGAATTACGTGGCAAGCCCCGGTTTACCGTTCACAAATGGGAATCCGACTTTCACAAATTCCTAACGTATTGCCTGGTAGCCAAGAGCATATAATTAGTTATCTTTGCCACAGAATTGTTACATCTTAAAAGAAAGAACTATGTATCCAGCAGAATTAGTACAACCAATGCGAGAGGACCTAACCAGCATTGGTTTTGACGAATTATATACCAAACAGGAAGTTGACAGCGCACTGGCTAAAGAAGGCACTACGTTGGTAGTAGTGAACTCGGTTTGTGGTTGTGCTGCCGCCAACGCTCGTCCCGGAGCCAGAATGTCGTTGCAAAACGCCAACACTCCGGATCACCTGGTGACCGTGTTCGCCGGGGTAGATGTGGAAGCCGTGGACGCAGCCAGAGCACAAATGGTACCATTCCCTCCCAGCTCTCCATCCATGGCGTTGTTCAAGGACGGAGAATTGGTGCATATGCTAGAGCGTCATCATATAGAGGGTCGTGCGGCAGACATGATCGCCGACAACCTTAAAAGTGCATATGACGAGTATTGTTAATATTGTTTGCAACAAACGAATAGACGACCGCTCTTAATTTAAGAGCGGTTTTTTATTTTTGGAGTATGAAGCAGCTTTTGAAATTTTTGAGTTATCCGCTTTCGGTGATCTTTTACCTGTTCTTCGCATTGATCCTGCTGCTGTTCGACCCCATTCAGCGGATCTGCCTGAGGATATTTGGATACAAAGCCCATAAGATCTCCGTGGACATCTTTAATGGATTATTGTTGCTCGTGCTGCGCATCGTAGGGACTAGTATTCGATTCAACATAGAGGGATCTATTCCTAAAGGAGTACCCATCATCATCGCTTCCAATCATCAAAGTCTTTGGGATATTCCGCCACTGATCTGGTTTTTACGCCGTATTCATCCCAAATTCATCTCCAAAAAAGAATTGGGGAAAGGACTACCTACCATTTCTTATAACCTAAAGTACGGGGGGTCGGTGCTTATCGATCGAAAGGACCCGGTCCAGGCAACTGCCGAGATAGAGAAGGTGGCCAAATACATAAGCAAACACAAGCGAAGTGTGGTGATCTTTCCTGAAGGCACTCGAAGTAGGAACGGGGTACCAAAAAAGTTCCATCGTAAGGGATTGCTTACCTTGTTCGAGCATGCTCCGGATGCCTATGTGCTTCCCGTGAGCGTGAACAATTCCTGGAAATTACAGCGGTACGGGATGTTCCCCATTCCGTTGTTTGTACGATTACGATTCCTGGCCCATCCGGTTTGGAAAGTCTCCGAACACGATCCTGAAAAACTGGTAGCTGCGATCGAAAAGCAGGTGCAGGATCACATCCTTTCAGTTTAAAAATGTGTCGAGTGTTACTTTTTCTAACTGATCTTCCAGTTTCACCAATTTGATGGTTTTGCTCTCATTGGGAGTGCCGTAATTCTTGTAAAGGGTGTATTTGAGATAGGGGGTAACCGATGCATCTCCCGGTATTCCTGTGTATTTTACATTGACGATCCAGTTGCCTTTGGGAGCATTGTCGACCAAAAATTCCTCAACGAGTACTTCGCTATTTTGCCTGGAGGCGATTCGATTTTCTGAATTCCAGTTGAAGTATCGATTGTCTGGGTTTACAGACTGAAATTCAAAAGGAACACCTGGCGAAGACCATTCGATGGTCATACGAATGTCGATGTTAAAATCGGCTCGCAACCAGTCGAACGGCAATCGATCGAAGCTTATTTTCGACTTGTGCACAGAAACCAACCGCTGCAACTCATTGGAAATGGTTTTTTCCAGGCCTTCAAAATCGACTCCCTTGATCTCGTTCCCGAGCATATTGATATAAAGTTCCAACGCTTTCTGATATTCTCCCGTATCCTGGTAACTGCGAGCAAGATCTCGATAGGAGCCAGCCATTCCGGGCTCCAGAATCAAAATTCGTTCATAGACGTTCCGCGCTTCAAGGAAAGAGCCTGCGTGCTCGTGCAAATAGGCGAGGACCCGCAATGCCTTGGGATTGTTCTTTGCCACCACGGCAAAGTCGGATCGCACTTTGCTTGCCAACCCAATATCGAGTGATTGAAAGTAGAGCGAAAGATCCACGTAAAACGCGACCTTATCTGCATGCCGTTCTCTGAGCGATTGATAGATTTCCCATTTCCCCTCAAGATCATCTACTTCAGACAAGCGGTTCAGATAACTACCGGCCAAAGGTTGCTCGCTAATTAGTTCAAGCTGCTCGTCATAGGTGTTGTTCTCCTGGGGAGCATACCCCAACCTTCGCAATTCGGCATCAATATGATCCGGGTGAAATTTGGTGGTGACGATGATCTTCGCTCGTGGACGCGCGGTCCTAATATTTAAAATATTCGTTTCAGGCCTGTGAACGGAAATGCGTATAATGTTCTTCGGACTCACTTGGGAAGGCGACATCACAACTCCATCTACTACCCATTCTGCCTCCAGCCCTTTCACGAAGGTAACCTGCCCATTGGAAACCACCCCAAACTTCCCATTGATCAACTCGAAGGCGTTGGTTGCATACTTGTTCAATTCGTCGGGGCCAAGGGAGCGAACGGCCACATCTTTGCCCTCAAATACATCGGTACTTTTGTTTGGATTGAAATTGTAACGATTTCGAACCGCCGTAACTGCCACTTCTTCCAACATTTCAGCAGATGGCACCATGTTGATCTCATAGTGCCCGGCACCAGTCACCGTGAATTGCTTGTTGAAATGCCCAATGGCTCTTACCGTAAAGGTGTCATCCGTTTGAGCAATCAAACTGAATCTTCCGTCCTCTTTGGAATAGGTTTCGTCCAGACTACCTTCCTTGGAAAGCGTCGCATAGGCAATGGGTCCCGATTCTGAAACAATCGAACCGGTTATGATCCGTTCCGAAGCTGAAGTGACCGACACGTCAGGGGACACCCCGGTAAGAATAGCTTCCAGGGTTGCTTCTCGGGTGAGTTGTTTCAGGTTGAGGCATAGGCCCGAAGTATAGGATGTCAACTTTTCGAAGTAGGGATCGAGACCAGCTTTATCGGTACTATTGAAAACATGAACAGGTACTTCCTGCCGCACTTTTAATTCGCCAAAAGTAGGCGCGCTTTCAGCAAATAAAAACAAGGCATCAGCGTTGGTTTTGGGCACGATATGATAATCGGAGGCACCCCGATACTCTACTGTTTTCAAAAGATCCAAAAGTTCAATTGCCTCTTGCTTGGTTTCCACATTCTTGTCCAATTGAACGGTTTCGTTAAAGATGGTAAATCGCATCTGTTCCCAGGAGGTATTCTGGATAAAGTGTTGCAAAAATTCGAGTTCGGTATCAGACGATCTTTCCGAAGACGCTAAGGAGGCGTCCCATATAACGTGTATGTTTTTTGGTTGAATATAGCTCGTTTCGAGACCTTCATCAGGCTGCAAATAGATCGTGGCCGTTTTATTAAGCACAGTCCGGAGCTCATCTCCCGGCATTTCTAAACTCTGATAGAGGCCAGCCGAGACTTCCAATTTGCTCGTTCCATCGATGATCTGATGGTACTTCCTGTAGACAAATCTCCCATTCTCATCAGAGAGCACTCCAACACCCTGTCCGGTCACACCTACTTTGGCAAAGGGAACAGGCTTTTTAGTGGTAGCATCCATGACCACTCCTCTGAATACCGTTTGAGCATTTAGCAGTTGAAATGAGCCAGTTCCCCAGATAAACAAGGTCCACCAAAAAAACAAGCGTAAGGTCATGACGTGGTAGTTTCTCATAAATGTACTTCAAATATTATCCATTCAAAAACGTATTAACATGGTCTTTAGATTCTTAACGTTGCTTGCTGGCTACCCGTGTTTCGCGACGCTTAATTGGCGTCGATCCCCGGATCTTGAACCCAACACAGGTAGTTTTCTGAGGACGCCAAAAGGGCATCAGGGGTTCTCTTATAAATGACAATCCTCCGTAGGCACTGGCTGAAAGGGAGAAATATACCGAGGAGCCATAGGCTTCTACCAGTTCAATACCTACCAGGATGTCCTGATCTGCCCGAATTCCGTGACCGCCCAATGGAATGGTGACCAGTCCTTCCTTTTGGGTAATGGTATGAACAATATTAGCTTCCGTGATCAGGTTCCTTGGTTCTCCTCCGTCGTAATCGTAAAATTTAACCCGAACTTTCAGGCTGTCCAACCGGTTTTCGATCACTTTGAATTGCAGGTTCAACAATTTGGTTTTTTTATCAGGAATGGGCACCACCGAAGCGATCTCACCGCCAATAGCTTCTTTGCCTTCCCAATATCCCATGCTGGCCGACGTAAAATTGCGATGCCCGATCGTTTTCTTCTCTCGGGGCGATGCTGCAATTTCGACTTCAGATAGCTGATAGGGCGAGGACGAAAGTGCAATGGTGATAGGATTGGATGAAAATCGCTGTAACTGGACTCCAGAAATACGACGCGTCTCGTAGCCCAACATCGAGATCTGCAGCACTTCGTTTGGCCCAAGCTCATCGTCTGGAACCGACAAAATAAAGTGACCGGAGGCGGTAGAACTCGTTCCAATGTCAGACTCCAGTAGTTTGATGTTTACATGCCCCAAAGGTTCTTTGGATTCAACATCGATCACTTTTCCTGAAAGCACGCGCTGGGATTGGGCGGAAACAGAAATGGAATACAACAAAACGCAGCATAAAAAAAGGCCTCTCATACGAATACATTTAAAAAATGATTTTGCGTATTGGAGAGACACTATGAAATAAAGATAGCATAAAAAAGGACAAAGGTGCCTTCAAATGGCACCTTTGTTCATAAATAACGTGAAATATGCTGGACTTGTTTAATTCATAAACGTATCCAGAATGATCTTCTCATCGATCTTGTCAAGCGGTATCAGGACGCTTTTCTTTTCTTCTGAAGGGAATCCGTAATCCTTATAAAATGTGTAGCGCACATAGGTTCTGCCCGCCGAATTCTCAGTTTTTATATTCTTAATGTTCACCAACCATTCACCGTTGGGCGCCGTATCGATTTCAAACTCTCGCATTCCGAAACCATCTTCGATCTCGCTTTCAATCATTTCGCTACTATTAAACACCGTATGGTTCCACTCAAAGTTGTTCTTTTCCGGACCAACGAACTGCACCTCAAACTCGCTCAGCGGGTCGGTCCATTCCAGTACCAATCGCGTTTTCGGGATCGTACTGGCAACCAGGAAGTCATTTGGGATGTCTCTGGTATCCACTTTTCTCTTCTTTTGGATCAAGAAGTGTTTGAACTCGGTAACAACGCTTCTTTTTACTTCTGAAAAATCCACATTTGGAATGTTGTTATTGATCATCTGTACATATAGCGACTTGGCTAGTTCATACTCGCCGGTTTGCCCGTAGATCAATGCCAGATCCCGATAGGACTGAGCATGATCCGGTTGCAATTCGACCAGACGCTCATACACATACTTGGCATGTTTGGGTAATCCGTACTGTTCCAGTTGGTAAGCCACCGATTTTAACACCTTGGGGTTGTCATCGGCCTGAGAAAATACTTCGGAAAGGATCTTGTAAGAATACAAGGCATCCCACTTAGTAAAGTAATCTGAACAATCCATCAGGAAATACAGCATATTCTCACGTGGTTCGTTATGCAGTCGCGCATAAATGTTCCGGGCCTGCTCAAAACTACTGGCTTTGTTTAAGGCACCCAAATAGTCCGGAGTAGTTTCTGAGAAGTAAGTAGTTGCCAACTTGGGCGTTTCTGCATAATCTCTGGCCTGTTCCTTCAGCCTTCGATCGATCTGGATTTCTTTGTCGTTCAAACTAGCTGCCATCTTGGTCTCGATCAGGATCACTCCGCCGGTTCCAAGCGAGCCGTATCGTACGGTACCTGCCAACGAGTTAAGCACAGTGATACTGGCCACATCGAGCGGATTGATCATGTTAACGATGTTTTGTGCCATGGGCACTCCATCAAGCACCACCAATACCGGTGCCGAATTGATACTCTGGTTCTTTCTCAACCCAAACGAAAAGTTAGTGCCATTACCCACAGTTACTAATTCTGGAATTTTCTGAAATACAGTGGTCATATCGATATCGGCCACCGAAATGAACTGTTCCGCAGATCGTGCCCTATAGCCAAGGCTTTTTCCTCGCTTTACCCCGAAGGCGGTATTTTTCAGTTCACGTTCTTTCTCACGCATCAGGATCACCTCATCGAGCAGGTCCACATCGGTTTTCATGACTATGGTAAGTTCCGACTCACCTTCGACCTCAAAGTCGGTCGTCTTTTTGAACAGTGCAGAACATCGCAGTACATCCCCGGGACCAGCCTCGATAATAAAGGTGCCATCGGCATTGGTCTCTGTTTCACGTAAACTGTTGAGTCTGGCGATAGAGGCGTTTGCCACAGGGTTGTTGTCCTGGTCCAGTACCACCCCGGTCACTGTTGTAAATAAAATGGATTCCGGCGCTTGCGAATAAAGCACAAATGGGGTCAATAAAAAGAAAACAAGGGAATACGAAAAAAGCTGTAAACGTTTCATAAGCAATTATTTAGATACTAAAAATACAGATAAAACGCCTTAAATTGAAATTTCAGACCCCTCAATTCAGCATAAAAAAAGGTTAAAATTGCAAGAATAGCCACCTTTTTGGACCCAAGACGTCCAATTATTGGCTAGTTCACGAATAGGTCCAGGGTAACCTTGTCCTGAAATTTGTCCAATTGGATCACCTTGACCGTTCGCGTCTCTTTCGGGGTACCATAGTTCTTGAACTGCGTATACTTGAGCAGCAAGGGTACCTGATCATTGTGTCCTCCCGAATGCCTTATGTTCACGATCCATGAACCCTTTTCGCCTTCATCCACAACGAACTCTTTCATAAAGAAACCGTTGTCCATTTCCTGCTGGAGGAGTTCCTTGTTATTGAAGGCCGTATGGGAGTAGCTGAAATATTTCTTTTCCGGACTTACTACCTGCACGTCAAACTCGGCCCCCGGATGATTCCATTCCAGCATCAAACGAATATCGATCTCAAAATCGATTGCCAGTAATGAATTGGGGAGTCCCTGGTAGTTGATCCTGGACTTGTGCTTCATGATCAGATTTCGGAACTCGTGGATCACGATATCCTCAACGGGCTCAAAATCTACATTGGGAATGGTGTTGAATAACATTTGCCGGTACAAGGTGGCCGCCAATTCGTACTCACCGGTGGCCACATAGGCCTGGGCAAGGTCGCGATACGATTGCACGTCCTGTGGTCGCAGATTGACCAATTGCTCATATACATATCGTGCGCGTTCCAGCGCTCCTTGCTCTTCGAAACGATAGGCCAGCACTTTCAAGGCTTTTACATTTTGTGATGCCACGACAGCGATATTGGACAAGATGTCTAATGAGAATTCTGCGTTCCATCGCTCAAAATAACTGGCTGCCCTGAGGTAGAACTCAAGGTTGTTCTTCTCGTTACGAAGTTGTTTGTAGTACGTAGTTCGAGCCTCTTCGAAGGACGTACTTCTCTCCAAAACACTTAAGTAATTTGGTTTGGGCAATGCGGCGAAGGCATTTTCTAGTAGTGGTGGATTCTCATCGTAGTCGTTCCCGCGCACCAGCGCCGTATTTTGACGCACCGGTGCGTCTCCGTTGTCGTAGTCTTTTAGCTCGATCACAATAGCTCCATAGGCAGCCAATTGACCGTAGCGTACGGTAGAAAGGGCCGATTTCAACAACGTGATACTCTCAATGGTCAAGGGGTCGATAAAGGGCACACGCTGGGTGGCCTGGTCGATAAGCAAACCGTCCAGAATGATGGCAGGATAGGTCTTCCCGCCGTTGAGGAAAGAGGCGTTTTGCGTTTTTCTGAAAACGTACTTCTCGTTAATTCCATCCACGCCTTCCACGACCACACCGGGCATCCGAATGAGTACCTGTGCCAATGTAGTGTGGTATGGCTGAATATCTTTGGAAGTAAATTTCTGACCAAGTGAATATCCTACAGCCGCCTTTTTTTGGTTTCCAAAGGCTTCATCTACTTTTTCCTCGGTTACTTTTTTCTGCTGAACCAATACCTCATCCAATAATTCTCCGTCTGCTTTTAACGGAATGTGCGTTTTTTTGGAACGGGTTAAAACCGTGTCTTTAGTGATCATTCCCAGGGCACTTATTTCCAGCACATCACCTTCCTTGGCCGCTATCTTGTATCGTCCGTTGTTTTCGGTGCGCACTTCGGTAAAACTGTTCTTGATCCTAACCAATGCACCTTGGATGGGCGTCTTATCTTCATTGTAAACAACTCCGTAGTAAAGTGGGTCTTGTTGTTGTAGTGTTGTTTTTTCTGCGGAATCATTCGGGACGAAATTCAATACATTCAGTCCTTCTTGTTTTGATAGTCTGCTCAGGTCCACATAACCTCCTTGGGTAGCAGCGCTGAATTCGGCCAGGTATTGGTGGGCAGCATTGCGACGACTATTTACTACGAGTACCGGAATCTTGAGAGTCGAATCCAGAGGTTCGAACACCGACATACCATCCGTGAATACGATCGCAAGATCACTTTTCGAGGCGTTTTGATCGATCAGCCCTGAGTAATTGGAAGCTCCATTGTATTGTGTTTTGTCCAGGTATTCGAACAAATTGGTGCACTCACCACTACAGTCAAATTCTTTTTGGTCGAAAACGCCGTTGCGAAACTTGGATACAACAACGTTTACGGAGGCCAATCCTTTAATATAAGAACGCAGTAATTCAATTTCTTCCGAAACCTTTCGATCCCCTGTATTTAAGGAGGCGTCCCACAACACGGATATCCGTTCGGGAGTTTGAGTTTGGGAAGTGATTTCACCATCATTGGAAGTCTGGCCAATGAATGTTAATGTAAAACAGAGAAGGCATGGTAGTAGTAAGTTCTTCATAGCAAAGGGTCTTAATTGTAATTTGCTTGTGTGTCAAAATTAGATATAGGACGTGTTAAGTCCATGGCTGTTACAGAATCTTTAACACTAAGACTTACTCCTCGGTAAAAAGGTTTAATTGTGGGTTTTTAAGCTGAAGGTAATGGGAAGGGTCGAGTGGTGGCAGACTACGCCCTTTTAGGTATTTTCTCTTCCCCAGTGCCACCAGGTCGTAGATCTGCTTGGCAAGTCTGCCTTCTCCACGCATTCGCTTGCCCCATTCGCTATCGTTCAAAGTGCCTCCATGACATTCGGCAATTTGCCGAAGGATGCGATCGGCCCGATCGGGAAGTGATTTGTGAACCCAATCTTTAAAGATGTCGGCGATCTGTCCGTTCAATCGAACAATGGTATGAGCAACGGCTCGTGCGCCTAGTTCCGATACTTTTTCGATGATGGGCAGTACCTCATGGCTATTCAAAGAGGGGATGACCGGTGCGATCATCACATGAACGGGGACTCCCTGAGCCGAAAGTAGTTCCACTGCCTTTAAACGGTTCCTGATACTCGCAGTGCGGGGTTCCAACAATCTTCGCGTGGACTCGGTCAAGGTGTTGATCGATATGGCAACACGAATGGTATCGATCTTAGCCATTTCACTCAGTAGGTCCAGATCGCGGAGGATGAGCGAGTTTTTAGTGATAATTCCTGTGGGGTGCTTCCAACGATGCATGATCTCCAGGCACTGGCGCGTGATCTTAAGTTGGCGCTCTATGGGTTGGTAGCAGTCGGTATTCCCGGAAAACACAATGGTCTCTCCCTGCCAATTTCGACTTCGTAGCTTCTGCTCCAGCAATTGAGGCGCATTTTTCTTGATCAGGATCACGCTTTCAAAATCGACTCCGGGACCATATCCCCAATACTCATGCGTATTTCGGGCGTAGCAATACACGCATCCATGTTCACAACCCTGGTACGGGTTGGCCGAGTAGTCCATTCCCACGTCGGGACTCACCACTTTGTTTACGAAAGATTTTGGAAAGATATCGATGTATCTTGTTTTCACCTCCAACGGAGATTCGCCTTCCAGTTCACAATGATTCAGATATTCGTCCAAAACCTCGTGGCTTTGCGAAAAAAAGCGATTGTGAAATTTCTTTTGGGCACCCCGGCCCTTGAGTGATTGGGACATGCAGTTGTATTCTGAATCGATGGCTTCGATCAAAATTACATGCTATTTGGAATATATCCAAATTAACTTGGAATATGTCCAATAATTTATTTGCCGGGGAATTCCGGTTTTCGCTTGGCGAGAAACGCCTGTGTTCCTTCCTGGAAATCGGCTGTTCCAAAACACTTGCCAAATGCGGTGATCTCGGCGTCATATCCATTCTCGCCTTCCTCGTAACCGGCGTTGATGGCATTGATGGCGGCCGCGATGGCCATGGACGAATTGCGTTTGATCTTGTCGGCGATTTTCAATGCGGCAGGCATGAGTTCTTCCTGCGTGGTCACATGATTCACCAGGCCATAGGACAGTGCTGTTTCAGCATCGATCATCCCAGCTGTCATGATCATTTCCATAGCTCGTCCTTTGCCAACAAGCTGTGGCAAACGTTGGGTTCCTCCATAGCCTGGGATTACTCCCAAGGATACTTCGGGGAGCCCCATTTTGGCATTGTCACTGGCGATTCTAAAGTGGGCAGACATGGCCAGTTCGAGTCCACCGCCCAAGGCAAAACCGTTGACCAATGCGATCACTGGGGTGGACAAATGTGCCACAAAATCAAACAACAGAGCCTGCCCCTGGGCAGCAAGTCGTTCCCCCTGGGAGACAGAATAATCGGCAAACTCGCTAATGTCGGCTCCAGCTACAAAGGCCTTATCTCCGCTTCCGGTGATCAGGATCACTTTGATGTCGCGATCTTTGTCGGCTTGTTTGAAGGCGTCGTGAAGCTCTTTGATAGTAGCCTTGTTCAAGGCGTTCAGCTTAGAAGGACGGTCTATAGTAATGGTGGCAACTCCGTTATCGGATGCACTTAGAATATTTTCGTAACTCATCGAAGGATTTTTTGGGGATTAGCTACGCAATTTACTTAAAGGAATAAGCATTTCAAAACGGTAAAACTGTAATTTTTCGGCCTATTTGGGAATGGCAACCGTAAATTTCGTGCCCTCAGAAGGCTCCGATTCAAAACTGATCGTTCCGCCATACGTTTCCATGATATTCTTCACCATAGCCAGCCCAAGGCCCATTCCGCTTGACTTCGTTGTAAATTTAGGTTCGAATACCTTTTCTTTGTTTTCTTCTGAAATGCCCGTTCCATTATCTGCAACGGTGATATAGGCCCAATTGTCTTCAGAATAAACCTCTACATCGATCCTGGGGTTCTCCGGTTGTTTTTGCTGAATGGCCTGCACGCTGTTTTTGATGAGATTGGTGACCACTCGAATCAATTGGGTACGATCGAATTTTGAAATGAGCTCGTCTTCTTCCGAAGAAAAATAAATATAATCCTCATTGAAGATCTCCATTGATAATTTGGTGATGCGCACCAAATTAAGGGTTTCATCCTGCTGGGCAGGCATGTCGGCATAGGTAGAAAAGGCAGACGCGATCGAGCTCATGGTATCGATCTGTTGGATGAGCGTATTGGAATATTCGTCCATCTTTTCTTCGATATTAGGATCGTCCGGATCAAACTTCCGCTGGAAACTTTGCACCGTGAGTCGCATAGGTGTTAACGGGTTCTTGATCTCGTGCGCCACCTGCTTCGCCATTTCCCGCCAGGCCGCTTCTCGTTCGTTGGCAGCCAATTGCGCGG
>JBCCHR010000017.1:0-15747 GCA_039028655.1 Bacteroidota bacterium | reverse complement strand
TTGTATTTTTGGCTTTCACCTAACCCAACAGCTTATGGATTTTTTTTATTTTCTATCAACACTTACCTCCTTTTTAATAGGTTTCTCCCTCATTGCAGGAATCCACGAACTTGGCCAGAACGCTTCACGCGCACACCTGGAGTCCAACACACCAGTATATCCTTACCGCCTGGAACCAGTTGAATGGTCACGTATTCCGTGCCACTCAGATCATTGATGAAAGAAGTAACCCAAGTGCAGAGGAAAAAGCCGAAGCACAATTCCTAAGAGCTTTCAATATGTATTTCGTATTGGACCTTTGGGGACAAGCTCCTTTCCGTCCGGTAGATGCCGGAGCCGATGTTGACCCAGATGTATTATCTGCTGCAGAGGCTTACGCGTTCATTCAGGACGATCTGAATGCTGCTATCAACAATCTTCCTGCAAGAGGACCTAGTGAGGACAACAACCGTGCTACCAAAGCGGCTGCACGTTTCTTATTGGCCAAGCTTATCCTGAATGCAGATCGTTACACTGGTTCTGCCGGTAACATGCAGCAGGTGATCTCTTTGGTTGACGATATCACAGGAGACGGATATGCCTTGCAAGGAGGATTCTTCGATATCTTCAAGCCAGACGTAGATACCGAAACTATCTGGTATGCTCAAACTGGTGTGGGTAACAGAATCTGGAACGGGTTGCACTACAACCAAATCGCTCCGGATAACACTGGTGGAGGTTGGAACGGATTTAGCACACTTGCTGAATTCTATGACAGCTTCGAAGGAAATCCTAACTCCAACAACCAGGGAGACGGGCAAGAAGAAAGAAGAGGATGGGTGCCAGATGCGTCCAATTCCAATTCATCTAACCTAGGTATTGGTTATGGAATGTTGATCGGACAGCAGTATGCCGAGAACGGAACTCCATTGACCGACCGCGCTGGTAATCCATTGGTATTCACCAAAGAACTCCCCGGACTTTCAGGAAACGGAGAGAACACTGGTGTACGTATTATCAAGTACCACCCATCTCCGGATGATGGAGGTTCTTTCAGAAACCACGAGATCGTATTCAGATATGCAGATGCTCACCTAATGAAAGCAGAAGCTATGCTGCGTTCAGGTGGTGATGCAACTACCATGGTAAACGAACTTAGAACGCTGCGTAAGGCGTCTCCTCTTGGAAATGTAACCGAGGCAGACCTTTTGGCCGAGCGTGGACGTGAATTGTATGTAGAATTCTGGAGAAGAAACGACATGCTTCGTTTTGGACAATACACCAGAGACTGGGAGTTTAAAGATCCAGGATCTGTTGGTGAGTCTTTCAGAAGACTATATCCAATTCCTGTTAATGCATTACTTTCTAACCCTAACTTGGTGCAGAACGAGGGGTATTAATTCATTAACTCTTCTCGAATTATTTATCAGGTCGCCTATACTTTCTAGGCGACCTGTTTTTTTACCCCAATATAGTTGTTTGGATACATCACATTTTCAATATTTGTAGTTCTCAATACACCTGTTTAAATTATTATTTCTGAAAAAAGTACGGCTCCATACCCCACTACAATATAGGTTACTGCTATGGGCGGCTTGGCTTTTAGTTCCCATGGGATGCTCGGATGATTCAGAAAAAAAAGAAACAACCATTACTCCCGAAGATCAAAAGATATTCGTGGAGCGAACTGCCGAAGAAACCGGCATCCACTTCGAGAACAAGATCACCTCAACTCCCGAACTCAATATTCTCAATTACATATATTTCTACAACGGTGCAGGGGTTGCTACGGCCGATTTCAATAACGACGGCTTGAACGATCTCTATTTTACCGCCAATCAAACCGAAGACCGACTTTACCTTAACGAAGGTGATCTTTCGTTCCGGGATGTCACAGAAGCATCCAAAATCCAAAACACGGGCAACTGGACTACCGGAGTGACAACCGTCGATATCAACTCCGATGGCCTGATGGACCTGTACATCTCCAAAATGGGTGACTATCCTTCCATCACAGGACATAACCTTTTATACATCAACGAAGGCCCCAACGAAATGGGTCTCCCAACATTTAAGGAAGACGCCGCGAGCTACCAACTGGATTTCAAAGGACTTTCTACCCAGGCCGCCTTTTTCGATTATGATCGCGATGGAGATCTCGATCTATTTCTTCTGAATCACTCCACCAATCCCAATCAGAATTACGGTCGTGGTACGGTGCGTAACACTCCCAATTACGAATCGGGCGACAAACTCTTCGAAAATAGAAACGGTACGTTCGTAAACATATCGGAAGAAGCAGGGATCCTTGAAAGCAAAATTGGATACGGACTGGGGGTGGCCATTAGCGATATCAATAACGATGGCTGGCCTGATATTTATGTGGGCAACGATTTCTTCGAAAACGATTATCTCTACATCAACCAGGGAGACAAAACCTTCGTGGAAGCCATCACCACCAAATCCGGAGCCATTGGCCATACCACACATTTCTCCATGGGTAACGACGTGGCCGATCTTAACAACGACGGCTGGACCGATATAGTCTCGGTCGATATGCTGCCTGAGGACCTGCAAACCTATAAAACCTCAGGAAGCGAGTTCAATTACCAGATCTATAATAATTACCTCAATAATGGCTATACACGCCAGTTCATGCAAAATACGTTGCAACTCAACAATGGCCACGGGGTATTTAGCGAAATTGGATACCTTAGTGGTATCGCCGCAACCGAATGGTCCTGGAGTCCTTTGATCGCCGATTTCGATAACGACGGCTTGCAAGACTTGTATGTGACCAATGGAATCCTGGGAGCGACCAATGATATGGACTTTATCAGTTTTATCGCCAATGAAGAAATTCAAAAAAACCTGGGTTCGGATATGGATGAACAGGATATGAATTTCATCGATAGGATCCCGGTTAAGAAAACCCGTAACTACCTCTTCAGCAATGAAGACGATGCACAGTTTAGGGATCGATCCACAGAATGGATCGCCGCCGAAGCCTCCTTCAGTAATGGAGCAGTTTACAGCGACCTCGACAATGACGGCGATCTGGACCTGGTGGTCAACAACGTGAACGAACCGGCCTCGGTTTTTGAGAATACACAAAGCAAAAATAATTCTTTGCGTGTGCAACTTAAGGGTGGCGCGAAAAACACTCAGGGAATCGGTGCGCGCGTGATCGCCTTTTCCAATGGGCAACAAATGCTCCGGGAGAATTTTACAACTCGTGGGTATTTATCGGCCGTTGCTCCCGAACTTTACTTTGGATTGGGAACCGATCAAATGGCCGATTCCGTGATGGTCACATGGCCGGACGGAGCCTTCCAAACAGTTCGACAGGTAGCGGCAAATACAACACTGGTTCTCTCAAGATCCGAAGCCAATACTGAACACGATGGTATTATTACCGACAGTACCAACCAGTACCTCATCGAGAGCCCTGCCCTCTTCAACTTCAAGCATCGTGAAAACACAACGATCGAGTTCAATCGAAATCCACTCATCGCCTTTGCACTGAGTAACGAAGGTCCTGACGTATCGGTGGCCGATATCAACAACGACGGCCTGGATGACGTCTTTATTGGAGGCGCCAAAGGTCAGGCTTCACAGTTATTGGTGCAACAAACCGATGGCACTTTTACCTCCCAACAACCGGAACTTTTCGAAGCGGATGCCATTAACGAAGACGTGGCCCATGTGTTAACCGACCTTGATGATGATGGCTACATAGACCTGCTCGTAGTGAGCGGTGGAAACGAATTTACCCATGGAAGTCCGATTGCACCCCGCGCCTACTTCAACCAGAACGGAGTCTTTAAAAAGAAGGCAGATTTTATTGGTTTGGACTGGCCGATCAACGCCTCGGCTATCACGATCTTCGATCCTGATGGGGATGGTGATAAGGATGTATTCGTTAGTTCAAACACTCCCTCTGCGCTGGATGGAAACCGGACCAGTCAATTGGTACTGCAGCAAGTGGACAAAGGGTCGTTCCTAATATCTCAAAAACTTACCGGCCCTCAGATCCTGAATGGTTCGGGTTGTAACAAAATGGTAGTGGCCGATCTTGACGGAGATGGCGTGGCAGAGCTGATCACCGTGGGCGATTGGACACCCATCTCGGTCTACGCGAAGATAAAGGATCAGTTTGTGCTTCGAAGAGACAACGGACTTTCCGAAACCTATGGTTGGTGGAACACGCTGGTGGCCGATGAT
Organism: Bacteroidota bacterium; assembly: GCA_039028655.1. Taxonomy (GTDB): domain Bacteria; phylum Bacteroidota; class Bacteroidia; order Flavobacteriales; family Flavobacteriaceae; genus Aureisphaera. The sequence continues at coordinate 11,544 of JBCCHR010000017.1, read as the reverse complement.
TTTGATAAGGACGGCGACATCGATCTGGTGGTGGGTAATTGGGGGCTCAACTCGCGACTCACCGCAAGCAGGGAACAACCACTCAAGCGATACCTTAAGGATTTTGACGCAAATGGTTCCGAAGAAACACTCATCACCTACTTTTATCACGGAGTGGAAACACCCTTCGTTTCCAAGGATGAACTGGTGAAACAGCTACCCGGCATCAATAAAAAATATCTTAGTTACGCCAATTTTGCCTCGGCATCGCTGGAGGAGATCTTCGGGAAAGAGGCACTGAATTCGGCCACGGTGGATACGGTGTACGATTTAGGAAGTTGTTATTTTGAAAACGACGGAGTAGGTAATTTTAAAAAGCACCTACTTCCCTTACCTGCCCAGGTATCTTCGGTCAACGACATCCATATCGAAGACTTCAATAAGGACGGGTATTCGGACCTTCTTTTGGTTGGAAATAATTTTGAAATAAGCCCCCAATTAAGTAGTTTAGATGCCTCTCATGGCGTACTTTTGCTGAATGATCGACAGGGTGGTTTTGAAGAAGCGAAAGGGCAGAAATTCAATGTTTCAGGCGCAGCTCGAAACATCGAAAAAATTCACTACCGCGACCACGACTACCTGATCATTACACGAAACAACGACCATCCACTTTTTTTTAAATTGAATCAATAAGGATCCATTTATGACTCTTAAGACCTTCCCCATTTTGTGCACCCTTCTCCTTGCACTTGCGGCATGCAATTCTAAGGAAAACAGCGAAACGGTCTCCGATACAGCCCTTTTTACTTTGCTTACCAAGGAAGAGAGCGGTATTGATTTTTACAACGGCGTGGAGAACCAAAAGAATTTCAACATTTTCAAATACCGAAACTTTTACAATGGAGGTGGTGTGGCCATAGGCGACATCAATAACGACGGATTGGCCGATATCTACTTCACTGCCAATATGGATAAGAATCGGCTCTTTTTGAACCAGGGTAATTTCAAGTTCAAGGACATTACCGAAACAGCGGGCGTTGGAGGCAACAAACCCTGGTCTACCGGGGTAAATATGGTGGATATTAATCAGGACGGTTGGCTAGATATCTACGTGAGCAACGCCGGAAATATGGAAGGCGACAACCACGATAACGACCTGTATATTAACAATGGCGACAATACGTTTACCGAACGCGCCAAAGAATTTAACCTGGCCGAAACGGGTTTTAGCACGCATGCTACGTTTTTCGATTATGACAAAGACGGAGACCTGGACGCCTACATTCTCAACAATAGCAATATTCCCGTGAGTTCGCTTGGGTTCGCACACCAAAGGGATGTACGGGCCCAGGATTGGGATGTTCCCAAGATATTTCGCGGCGTAGGAGATATGTTACTCCGCAACGATGGCAATACCTTTACCGATGTGAGTGAAGAGGCCGGTATTAACGGTAGTTTGATCGGTTTTGGATTGGGTGTGATGATAAGCGATATCAATGGAGACCTGTATCCCGACATCTATGTTTCCAACGACTTCTACGAACGGGACTACCTGTACATCAATCAAAAGGACGGTACCTTTTCCGAAGAAATAAAAAATTACACCTCCCACTTATCTTTGTCGGCCATGGGCATTGATATGGCCGATATCAACAACGATGGCAACGCGGATATCTTTATTACCGACATGCTCCCCGACGGTGACCAACGGGTGAAATCGGTGATGGAATTTGAAGGTTACAATGTGTTTAAGCTGAAGCAAAGCAAGGATTTCTTTCAGCAATATATACAGAACACCCTACAGCTCAACAACGGAAACGGTAGCTTCTCGGAAATAGCTTACTTCAGTGGCATCCATGCCACAGACTGGAGTTGGTCCGGACTTATGTTTGACATGGACAACGATGGTTTCCGGGATATCTTTGTTACCAATGGGATCAACCACGATCTAACCGATCTCGATTTCGTAGACTTCCTGGCCAACGATATCATCCAGAAAATGGCGATGACCGGAAAGAAGGAAGCCATCGATTCGATCATCGAAAAAATGCCCATCACCCCCCTACCCAATTACGCTTATAAAAACAACAAAGACCTTACCTTTACCGACGAAGCAAGCAATTGGGGCCTTGGCACGCCTAGTCTTTCCAACGGGGCGGCATACGGGGACCTCGATAACGACGGGGACCTCGACCTGGTTGTGAATAATGTGAACATGGCTTCTTTTGTGTACCGCAACAACAGCCGTGAGCTGGGCCAAAACAACTATCTGAAGATGTCATTTGAAGGCGGTGAGCAAAACAAATTTGCGGTAGGCACCTCCGTACGGATGTATTATGACGATCAGGTGGTATTCCAGGAATTGGTGCCTTCCAGAGGCTTTCAGTCCTCCATGGAATATGATATGACCATCGGCCTTGGCAAGGCCGGAAGCATAGATTCGATTCGGGTGATCTGGCCCAATGACGCGACCCAGTTGCTTACCAATGTAACGGCCAATCAAACATTGGAATTGAAACAAAGTGACGCCACGCAGACCTATATAATTCCGAAGAGAAAAGAGATCCCACCCCTGTTAAAAGAACTCACCAACTCCAACCTACCCAAGCACGAAGAGAATAACTACAACGACTTCGACTTCGAAGGCCTGATCTACAAAAAACTATCTCAGGAAGGACCGGCCATGGCCGTTGCCGATGTGAACGACGACGGTAACGAAGATGTGTTTATCGGTGGTGCCAAAGGACAGGCCGGAAGCCTCCTTTTGCACCAGGGCAATGGGGAACTCTCTGGTGCGATCAGCCTTCCATTCGATGCCGATAAAGAGCTTGAAGATACAGCAGCAGCCTTCTTCGACGCGGATCAGGACGGCGACAAGGATCTCATGGTAGGCTCTGGTGGGAACCAGGTAAACAGCACCATGACCGAAAGTTTGCGCCTCTATTTGAACGACGGTAAGGGTAATTTTTCTAAAGCTCCATTAAATTTTCCCGTGGGCAGTAAGAACATCGCCGTGATCGCACCGCATGACATGGATGCCGATGGCGATCTGGACGTTTTTGTAGGCTCCAGAAGTATTATCGGAGTCTATGGAGTGGATCCCGACCATATGTACCTGGAGAACCTGGGTGGCGGGCAATTCAAGAATGAGTTCCGGGCTGCGGCACTGGAAACCAAGAAGAGTGGTATGATCACCGATGCAGAATGGGTGAACATCGATGCCGATCCGGCAAAGGAACTGGTCACGGTGTCTGATTGGGGCGCCCCTGCTGTGTATAAAATACAGGATGGATCGCTCAAAAAGCAGTCTTCCTCACTGGATTCACTTTTTGGATGGTGGAATATCGCCCACCCTGTCGATATTGATAAAGATGGCGACATGGATTTTATCTTCGGAAATCAGGGAATCAACCTGCACTATACCCCCACCAAAGAACAAGAAATGAAAATGTGGGTAAGCGATTTCGATTCCAACGGAACCATCGAACAGATCGTCACCCAAAACCTGGACGGTCGGGACATGCCTGTGCATCAGAAACAGGAGATCGTCTCTCAAATGGTGTCGCTCAAAAAACAAAATCTAAAGGCATCGGAATATGCGACCAAATCGATCCAGGAACTCTTTTCTAAGGAAAAGCTTGCCACCATACGTGTGAAAAGGGCGGTTACTTCGGAAACTATGATCGCGATCAATGACGGCTCAGGCAACTTCCGGGTGCAGGCATTGCCCCCACGAACGCAGCTTTCCTGTGTTTGCGGAATCACCTGTACCGACGTGAACAACGACGGCAATCTCGACATCATTATGGGTGGTAATAATTTTGAGTTCAGACCACAGTACTCACGACTCGATGCCAACTACGGTAACGTCCTGCTAAGCGATGGTGAGGGCTCCTTTACATGGGAAGACTACGAGAGCTCCGGCTTCTTTATCCAGGAAGAGATCAAACACATTTCTAAATTTTACGATGCAGAAGGAACTGCCTTCATGATCGTAGCGATTAATGATGAAAAACCCAGAGTTTTTGCGGTCAATCAGTAAACTTTTCGGCCTTGTTTTGCCGCTGATCACCCTTTTTTGTTGTCAGAAAAACGACCAGCTGTTTACACTTCTTCCTCCCAGCGATACAGGGATCGAATTCCAAAACACCCTGGTGGAAAATGACAGTCTGAACATACTGGACTACCTCTATTTTTACAACGGTGGTGGTGTAGCCATGGGCGATATCAATAAGGACGGACTGCCCGACCTGTTCCTCACTTCCAATCAAAACCAAAATGCACTCTACCTCAACAAAGGAAACCTGCAATTTGAAAATATCACTTCCGCTGTTGGCGTTGCTGGAAACAGCAGCTGGAACACCGGGGCTGTGATGGCCGATGTGAACGGTGACGGCTGGTTGGATATCTACGTGATCGCGGTTGTAGGGATCAACGGTTTTGAAGGCCGAAACGAACTTTATATCAACAACCAGGACAATACCTTTACCGAGCAGGCAGCTGCCTACGGCCTCGATTTTAAGACCTACGGAACCACCGCCAACTTTTTCGACTTCGATCTGGATGGTGATCTTGATTTGTTTTTGCTGAATCATGCCGTCCATACCGAAGAATCCTTCGGAAGGGCAAGCCTGCGTAACGCTCGAAACGAACGGACGGGTGATCGGCTGCTTCGGAATGATGACGGAAAGTTTGTCGATGTTAGTGAAGAGGCAGGCATCTTTGGGGGTATCAACGGCTACGGCCTGGGACTCACCGTATCCGACTTCAACCAGGACGGATACCCGGATATGTATGTAGGCAACGACTTCCACGAAGACGATTACTTTTACCTCAACAACGGAGATGGTACCTTCTCAGAACGCATGCGTGACTACTTTGGGCATACCACCCGATTCTCGATGGGTAATGATGCTGCTGATATCAACCACGACGGGCTGGCCGACCTCATCTCCCTGGACATGGCACCTGAGGATGAGACCGTCCTTAAATCGAGTGAGGGAGACGACACCTATCGCACCCTCAAAATGCGAACGCAGCAGTTTGGCTACCACTATCAGTTTACCCGCAACATGCTATTTACTGCAAATCCCGATGCCCCTTTTACCGAATCGGCCCTCATGAGCGGTATGGCTTCCACCGATTGGAGTTGGAGCGCACTCTTTGCCGACTACGACCAGGACGGACACCAAGACCTGTTTATTTCCAACGGGATCCCAAAACGACCTAACGACCTGGATTTTATTCGATTCGTTTCCAGCGAAGCGATTCAGAAAAAAATGAACGAGAACCGTTTGATGGATCAGGAAGCCATGGAAATGATGCCCTCCGGCGCTGTCAACAACTACGCGTTTCAAGGAGACGGGCTTGGAAATTTCTCCAACCAGACCGAGGCATGGATTCCGGAAGACACAGGTTTCTCAGGCGCGACAGCAATTGGCGATCTGGACGGAGACGGAGATCTGGACATTGTGGTGAACAACATCAACGCACCGGTTGGCGTATACGAAAACACCACCAACGACACGGGTCCCTATCTGAAGTTGGCATTTGAATACAGGGATACGAACAGGTTTGGAGTGGGCACCAAGGCCTACGCATATCAAAACGGACGACTACATTACCGGGAATTGTACCCTAATCGAGGTTGGCAGGCCTCAAGCGACCCTGTGTTGCATTTTGGATTTGAAAGTAGTGCGCCCGTCGATTCCATCCAGATCATTTGGCCCAACCAGGAGGCCCAATGGCTGCGGAATGTTGCGACCAATCAAACGCTAACGGTGACGCCGGAAAAAACCGGACCCTATCAAAACAACGCAGCTGGTTCCGAACAGAAATTCAGGAAAGTAGCAGGGAACCTGGGCATTGATTATACGCATAAGGAGGACAACCATACCGACTTCGACTACCAAAAACTCATCCCGTACGAGCTAAGCGACAAAGGACCGGCATTGGCAGTTGGCGATATAGACGGCGATGGTAAAGATGATATATTCCTGGGCGGTGCACGTAATCAAAAAGCGTCGATCTACTTGCAACGAACAGATGGTTTTGAGAGGATCGAATACCCGGAGGTATCCAACGATTCGGTCTTTGAAGACGTAGCGGCGTCCATCCGCAAGCCATCTTTTGGCAAAGAAGGAATATTGACGGTGGCCTCGGGTGGTAATTATATTTCACCCACCAGAAAGGTGCTGGGCAATCGAAAGTATGTACCTGCGAGTAGCAATGATGGGAGTTCTCTGGGAGCGGAAATTTTTGATATTTCTTCGGTGATTGCGGAAGCCGACTCACTCTCGGGGCCATTTACACAATTTGTTGGAGGTTATTCGTCACCCATGGATTACGGCAAACTTTCACCATCTGTGCTACATAAAACAGATGGCAGCAAGATCCAGCTCGACTCCCTCGGTATGGTGACCAAGGCCATTTGGGACGATTTCGACGCCGACGGTATCAAGGATCTGATCGTGGTTGGTGAATGGATGAGCCCGAAATTCTTCCGCAATAAAAATGGAATCCTGAAGGAGGCAGCCGTGCTGTCCAATGAAGTAAGCGGACTATGGCAAACCATTATCCCCTTTGATATCGACGAGGATGGAGACACCGACTACCTGCTGGGCAATTGGGGTTTGAACAGTAAATTTTCGGCCTCAGCCGAGTTTCCGATGAGAATGTACTACGCCGATTTCGACCAAAACAGTACCACCGAGACCGTACTTGCCATCGAAAAGAATGGCCAGTACTATCCATTATTAGGACTCAACGAATTGGCAGAACAGATGGTTTTTCTTCGGAAACGATTCCCGTCCTTCAAAGACTTCGCGGGCAAGACCATCGAAGAGATCATGGGCCCCGAAATGTTGGAGAAGGCCACCGTTTACAAGATCAACACATTGGCCTCCGGCTTCTTGCGAAATAGCGACAATACCTTTATTTTTGAAGAGTTTCCTTCGGAATTGCAAACGGCTCCTATCAAGGCGTTTCTGAAAGGTGAATTCAGTGGCAATGGCAAGGAAAGTGTGCTGGCCGGCGGGAATTATTTTGGAGTAATTCCGTTCCATGGAAGGTTCGACAGTTTTTCCGGAGCATTGATTCATTCCGACAAACACATTGAACTTGGCAACCGATTAGGACTTCGACTCGAACACAAATCGGTGAGGCATCTGGAGATCGTTCGTTTGGAGGAAAAAGATTATTTACTAGTAGTTTACAACAATGAAGCAGCAGAGATTTATGAAATACTTGACTAGGACCCTTTGGGTGACCGTTTTTGCGGTAGCTCTATTAGCATGTAAAGAAGATAAAAAGGAGGAAGCTGTTGTTGCAGCCCCCATCGAAATAGGAGCGGACCTCTACCACAGTTCGATCGACAAGGTAACGCAGATCATGGTTCACGACATCTTTTCACCTCCTGTGGCCAGCAGGATCTACGCCTATCCCAATATTGCGGCCTATGAGATCATTGCCCAAAAGGACAACGCCTACAAGTCGCTGGCAGGACAGATCAAAGGATTTCCACCAATCCCTCAGGCAACCGGCGATTCGGTGAATCTCCCACTCGCTGCGCTTATTGCCCACATGGATGTAAGTAAAGCCCTTATTTTTTCCGAAGAAAAAATGGAAACCTATAGAGACAGTCTCTATGGCGTTTGGAGCGCCAGTAACCCAGCCGAGTTTACCGCGGCCAAAAACTATGGGGAACAGGTGAGCGAACATATCAAGAATTGGATGAGTGGCGATTTTTACAATCAAACGCGAACCATGTCGAAGTTTACAGTAGACACAGACGATCCATCCAGATGGCAGCCCACGCCTCCCTCCTATTTGGATGGTATTGAACCACACTGGAACAAGATCCGGACCTTTGTTCTGGACTCGGCAGCCCAGTTCAAACCCGTTCCTCCTCCGCCATTTTCTATGGATAAGAACAGTGCTTTTTACAAGGAGCTGAAGGAAGTATACGATATTAGCCAGGAGATCACCGAGGAAGGCGACGATTCTGAAGAGATCGCCATTGCACAATTCTGGGACTGTAATCCCTATGTTTCGGTAACACGTGGGCACTTGATGTTTGCCACCAAGAAAATTACCCCCGGTGCGCATTGGATGGGTATCGCGAAGATCGCGGCCCGGCAGTCCAAGGCCGATTTCAACAAAACCGTCTTTGCCTACACCAAGACGTCCATTGGTATTTTTGATGCGTTCATTAGCTGCTGGGACGAAAAGTACCGCAGCAACCTGATCCGTCCCGAAACCCTGATCAACCAGAGCATGGATGAGAATTGGAAACCCATCCTGCAAACCCCTCCGTTCCCCGAATATGTGAGCGGACACTCGGTTGTTTCGGGAGCGGCCGCGACCGTACTGACCGATATTTTTGGAGATAACTTTAGCTTTTTGGACGACACCGAATTACCATACGGGCTTCCCGCAAGACCGTTCGCATCCTTCAAGAAGGCTGCCGAAGAGGCCGCCATTAGCAGGATGTACGGAGGAATCCACTATCGTGCGGCCGTGGAAGTTGGCTTGGAACAGGGAATCAAAGTAGGCGGACTCGTGGTAGAACGCCTCGATATGATACAAACTCCATGAAACGAAAAGCCGGATGGTTCCTGCTCCTCATCCTGGCAGGACTTGGAGTTTGGTACTTTGGCTTCAAGAAGGAGCATTATCAAATATCCTTCGAGTCCAAACAGCCTGCCGGTGTGGTGTATCACCATATCCTGGGCTGGCATCCGGAAAGTACCCCCGGGGTAGATAGCATAACAACCATAGAGAAAACTCCATATTCTTTGGTGGAACAACGGGTAGTTGCCGGCGATTCCATTTTTACGTATCGTTGGGAAATGCGAAAAAAAGACAGCATGACTCGGGTAACCGTTAAAATCACCGATATGGAACACGGCCTCATGCAGAAGGTTCAAGCTCCGTTTGCCAACAACGATTTTGTAAAAAGAAGTATCTCCAACGTAAAAATGGTAGGCGATGTGCTGGCAAAAAGCGATGCTAAGTTCAAAGTGCATTCCATAAAGGACACCATATTCCCATCCCGTTATTGTGCCTATCTGCCGCTTAGATCGACTGTGGCCAACAAATCGGCCACCATGTTGCATTCCATTGTCGATATTATGGGATTCATCAAGCAAAACGACATCCCGCTTACTGGTGATCCGTATTTGGAGGTAACCCAGTGGAACCAGCAAAAGGATAGCATCCATTTTAACTTTTGCTTCCCGATCGCTCAGTCTGATTCGATCCCAAAGACAGATCGCGTCCTCTTTAAGGAAACTCCCTCCTTCGAAGCAGTCAAGGCCGAATTCAATGGAAACTACAGCATCTCCGACAAGGCCTGGTATTACCTACTCGAATACGCCGAAAGAAAAGGCTACTCTGTAAAAAATACCCCCACAGAGTTATTCCTGAACGACCCCCATACCTCCGGAAGGAATTCGATCGATTGGAAGGCAAATATTTACTTACCTTTAGACAAACAAGACGGTTTATAACCCGAAATCAGCTTTCGACATCCTGAAAACCATGTCCACCCATTTCGATTCCCTTTACGAACAGGCCATCGACCTGCTCCAGCGATTGACGACCCCCAACGGCATACTGGCCAGTAGTATTGAGGCGGACAACTACAAACGCATTTGGGCCCGGGATAGTATTATTTGCGGGCTTGCCGGATTGATGGTGAATGACGAAGTGATCACAGAAGGACTTAAGAATTCGCTCCTTACCCTGGCGCAGCATCAACACGTATTGGGCATGATCCCTTCCAACGTAAATCCTCATGACCGGGATGATGTTTCCTTCGGAAGTCTGGTGGGAAGGATCGATGCCAACACCTGGTTTGTAGTAGGTAGCTGTTCGTATTACCAAGCCACCTCCGATGAGGAATTCTGGAAGCAGATCGAACCTGCTGTGCTAAAATGCCGCCGATTTCTGGAACATATTGAATTCAACCACAAAGGATGGTTGTACACTCCTTTAAGCGGTAACTGGGCCGACGAATATCCCATACATGGATACACCCTCTACGATAATGCGCTACGACTTTGGGGCGAACGCCTTTGGCATGAGGTTCACGAGACCCGATCGGATCGATTGGACCAATTACTGGAACGAACGCGTTTCAATTTCTGGCCTTCGACCATCGCCAACGAAAACCACAGCTATCAACCCTCCGCAATGGCACAATTAGATGAAGAAACGCTGCAACATTTCATCGCCTTCATCCTTCCGGGGAGATATGACAGCCGTTTTGATGCTGCAGGCAATGCCATTGCCATGCAACTGTTTGGACTCGATGAGTCGCAGCGAAAAGGAATGTCGGGATTTCTTTCTTTGATTACTTCGGAAGTGGGCCAACCCCTCATCCCCGCCTTTTGGCCGGAGATCACGCATGAGAGTCCCGATTGGTCATTGTTGGAAGGAAACTATTCCTACGACTTCAAGAATCATCCGGGGGCATTTCACAATGGTGGAATATGGCCTGTCTGGATGGGACTGTTTTGCCTTGGACTCTCTCAAAATGGACTAAAAGATGAGGCCAAATCAGTCATAAACGCCTTTCTTGAGGCAGTACAAAACAACGCTGATTGGGACTTCCAGGAGTATATTCATGCACGCAACATGAACTTGGGAGGGAAGACCCAAATGGGGTATACTGCTTCGGGAATCGTCTTCATGAAACTTGCACTTTTGGCCTGATTTACTTCAGAAAACATCATAATGACCAGGTCGATCGAATTTCGATAACGTTTTCGTTTCGATATTTCGACTTTGGGGCCTCAAAAAATACATATTTGGCAAAAATTACAGATATTACAGTAGCAATTATGTGAATTTCTCTAGTCACCGGTTCCTAAAAATACTCGTATGATCAAAAAGCCTAGCCTTTCCTTTTGGCAAATTTGGAATATGAACGTTGGATTCTTCGGAATTCAATTCAGTTTCGGACTACAGCAAACCGCCATTAACCCAATTTTTTCATTCCTGGGTGCTGCCCATGACGAGCTTCCGTTACTCAACCTCGCCGGGCCGGTAACAGGGTTACTCATCCAGCCTTTGATCGGGGCTATTTCCGACAAGACCTGGCTCCCAAAGTGGGGCGGTCGTAGAAAACCATTCTTTTTGATCGGTGCCATTGCGGCCAGTCTTTGTTTGCTGGCCTTCCCGTTCAGTCCGGAGCTATGGTTTGCCGTAGGATTGCTTTGGATCCTGGATGCCGGAAACAACACGGCCATGGAACCGTATCGCGCCTTTATTGGCGATAAACTCCCAGAAAAACAGCTCACTTTTGGATACCAGATGCAGAGCTTATTTGTAGGCGCCGGAATTACCCTTGCCAATTTTTCTTTATTCTTGTTTCAGGATTGGTTCAGCGTACCGGACGTGGAAAATGCTTCCCTTTGCAGCACCGCCGCCGAGACAGTGACGGCCATCCCGAAATGGGTGTACTACTCCTTCTTCCTCGGAGCTTTAGCCTCCATCGGAACCGTGCTCTGGTCGGTCTGGAAAACACCGGAAATACCTCCGTCCGACGAAGAACTGGCAGAG
>JBCCHR010000016.1:0-16597 GCA_039028655.1 Bacteroidota bacterium | reverse complement strand
CTCCATCCCCTACATCATCGCTGGTAGAAGAGGCAGAAGTTACCCCTGAAACCAAAGTGCAATCTCCACCTGAAGTGGCCGAAACCCCTACCTTCAATGATGTGGAAAAACCGCGTTCGCTCAATGAAGCCCTCTCCAGGGGGATCCATATTGGACTGAATGATCGACTGGCATTTATAAAACACCTTTTCGATGGAAAGACCGAGGATTACACTCGTGTGCTTTCGCAGATCAATACGCAACCCAGCTTCGAGGATGCGGCCGATTTTATCAAAGGCAAGGTAAAACCCAGTTACAACTATTGGCTTGGCAAAGAGGATTTCGCCAAGCGTTTTATGAAGATCATTGAAAAGAGCTTTGATTAGTTTTTTTGCTGAATCCATTGCGGCTTTTTGCCTGAGGCGTCGTCTATTTTTCGTACTTTGAACCAACCTACGACCCAATAAACGCATCTATGGGCAAACTCTACCTGGTACCCACACCTATTGGAAATTTAAAGGATATCACCCTCCGAGCTATCGAAGTGCTTGGTGAGGTAGACCTGATCCTTGCCGAGGATACCCGAACCAGTGGGAAGTTGTTGAAGCATTTCGATATCAATACACCCATGCAATCCCATCATATGCACAACGAGCACAAGACCACGCAGTCGGTGGTCGATAGCATTGCAAGTGGCAGAAATGTGGCTTTGATAAGTGATGCCGGCACTCCGGCGATCAGTGATCCGGGATTTCTGCTCACCCGGGCGTGCGTGGCCGAAGGGATCGAGGTGGAATGCCTGCCCGGGGCTACAGCCTTTGTTCCGGCCCTGGTGAACAGTGGACTCCCCAATGATAAGTTTGTATTCGAAGGTTTTTTACCGGTGAAGAAAGGCAGACAAACCCGTTTGCAACTGCTGGCGGAGGAGACCCGTACCATCGTGTTTTACGAGTCGCCCCATAAATTGACCAAGACACTCACCCAATTGATCGAGTATTTCGGAAGCGACAGAAGAGCGTCTGTCTCTCGAGAGCTTACCAAATTACACGAGGAGACCATTCGTGGCACCCTGGCCGAAGTGCTGCACCATTTTGAAAATAAACCTCCTAAGGGAGAATTGGTGGTGGTGTTGGAAGGGAAAAAATGAAGTTACTTCTCAACGAAATACGTCAATGTGAGATCTGCAAAGAGCACCTTCCACTGGGCCCAAGGCCTGTGGTGAGTGGGCACCCGCAATCCAGGATCGTGATAATTGGTCAGGCCCCTGGTACCAAGGTCCATGCTTCGGGCATTCCATGGGACGACGCCAGTGGCAAGGAACTACGTCGATGGCTGGATATTTCTTCGGAAGCATTTTACGATGAAAAGAACATTGCCATTGTACCAATGGGATTTTGCTATCCCGGGAAAGGGAAAAGTGGCGATCTGCCACCCCGACCGGAGTGTGCTCCACAGTGGCACGAAGCCTTGCTTTCTAAAATGCCCAATCTCCAATTGGTCTTATTGATCGGTATGTACGCCCAAAAGTATTATCTGAAGGACCGGGCAAAGAGAACCCTTACAGAAACCGTGGCCAATTACAAAGAATACCTTCCCGGGTACTTCCCATTGCCGCACCCCTCTCCGCGCAATCGGATTTGGATGAGGCGCAATGCCTGGTTTAAAGAGGAGGTGGTTCCTGAGTTGAGAAAAAAGGTGGGAGAATTGAGGTTAAAAGCTTGAAAATGTTAAGACTACAAGTGCTTCCCTTTGTTCCAGCCGTGCTTGCCCAAATACTGCTCTCCGCTATCCGCGGTGCCGTCTTCACATTAGAACCCCGCAAAGTTCAAAAAAATGAAGTCCCTAGAAGATATTCATTTTTTTGAACAAGCACCATGGCTCCATGGGCCGTCGAAGACAATTGTCATTGGAATTTAATTACTAACTTGACTATAGGTGCTTCCCTTTGTTCCAGCCGTGCTTGCCCAAATACTGCTCTCCGCTTTCCACAGCACCATCTTCTATAGAGGTGCCCATGGAGTCGTTCCAGCGGTTGAGGTAACCAAAGAGGGAGATAACACCTAGCATTTCGACGATCTCTCCTTCGTCCCAATGTTCATAAAGACGTTTTTTGATCTCATCATCCACAGCATTTGGCACCATCGATGCCTGAAGTGAAAAATCCAATGCGGCTCGCTCGGCCTCACTAAAGGCGGGATGCGTACGGTATTCCCAAATATTGTCCAATTGTTCCTGCTCGGCACCATAGCGTTCGGCGGCACGAATAGCATGCGCCTGACAGTAACGACAGCCCGTCGAATTACTGCTTACCCAGGCGATCATTCTTTTTAATGCTGAAGTCACTCGTCCTTCGTTCGCCATCACCGCCTTGTTCAGATTGATGAAGGCTTTACTAATAGCGGGTCTTCGTTGCATGGTCAAAACACTATTCGGACAAAACCCCAGGGTTTCGTTGAAAAATTCCGCCAATTCACGCGTTTCTGGATCGTGTTCAGGCGACAATGGAGTTACTAAGGGCATTGGAATTAATTTTTAAAAATTTCAATTCCGAAAGTACGAATTCCGAAGCATAAAATTCAAAAATGTTTCGTAAGATTGCCAGTAGTAATAAGAGAGCGCTGCAACGACGCTCATTCAGAATAAAAAACCATGAAGAAGACCCTGTTTTTATGCTTGATCGCCTTGAGTGTACTTGCGTGCAAAAGTAATGACGACGACACGAATACCACGAACGATTCGTTCGTTCCACCCAATGCTACGATCAAGATCGAAGATCTACAACAAACGCCTATTGAGGGCACCGTGGTGTACACATTTAAAGCGCAGACCTGGAATACAAACGGTAATGATCCGGACTTTGCCGACCGCAGAACTACTACCAATGCTCAAGGGGAGACGAGTATCGAGTTGGACTTTTCAGGTTTGTTTGGGTCCGGTAATACGGAGCGTTTTTATTTCTCGATTCACTACAGATTGAATAACGAGGAACGCACCCAATTTGTATCGCTGGTCTTCATGGAAGGAGAGGATAAGTCGGCCACGATCACCCTGCCATTCGTGATTGCACCTTAAAACCAATAAACGAGGCACCTCCCATTTAAGCACCATAAGGTGAAGGTACCCGTACGAACACCCAATTCTTGAATTTAAGGTAAAAAAGCCCCGTTTTTCGATAAAAACTGCCATTTTTCTGAAAAAATACAGGTATTTTTACTCGTTTCCTTCCAAAACGATCAGGAATACGTACCCATGCGCTGGACCCTAAAACCTAAACCTTCTGAAGAGAAAATCGAACACCTGAGCAAGGCACTCCAGGTGGACCCCGTAATTGCGAGTTTATTGCTCCAAAGAGGAATCGAAACCTTTGAGGAAGCTCGCTCTTTCTTTCGACCCAGCCTGGACGAATTGCACGATCCCTGGCTCATGAGGGATATGGAACGAGCGGTAGCACGTATTGAAACAGCCGTTTCAAAAGGAGAGAATATTCTTGTCTACGGCGATTACGACGTCGATGGTACCACCAGCGTCGCTCTGCTGTCGTCTTTCCTGAAATCCTACTATCCCAATGTTGCCACCTACATACCCGATCGCTATGAGGAAGGATACGGCATTTCATACCAAGGGATCGATTTTGCCGACGACAACGACTTTGGCCTTGTGATCGCACTGGATTGCGGCGTGAAAGCCGTCGAGAAAGTGGCATATGCTTCAGAAAAGAACATCGACTTTATTATTTGTGACCATCATCGGCCCGGTAATCAATTACCGGATGCCGTTGCTGTGCTGGATCCAAAGAGAGACGATTGTGAGTACCCCTACAAAGAACTTTGTGGTTGTGGAGTAGGTTTTAAATTGGTGCAGGCCTTGGCTTCAAGAAGAGGGCTTGGCATAGACGACCTGCTGCTGTACCTCGACCTGGTAGCCACCGCCATTGGAGCAGATATCGTCCCGATCACCGGAGAGAATCGGTTGCTGGCATATTTTGGTTTGAAGGTGATCAATGGTCATCCGAGAACGGGATTCAAGGCTATTATCGAACAACTCAACAAGCAAACACTTACCATAACCGATGTGGTGTTCATTATTGCCCCGCGCATTAATGCCGCAGGACGGATGAAACACGGAAACCATGCTGTTTCCTTACTTACCGAGACAGACCTGGAAGCAGCCCGGCTTTGGGCCGCTGAGATCGAACAATACAATAGCGATCGACGTGATGCCGACAAGCAGATCACAAAGGAGGCCTTGCAGCAGATCCTGGAACTGGGAGAAACCGAGCGGATGACCACGGTGGTGTATCAGCCAGATTGGCACAAAGGCGTGATCGGGATCGTTGCTTCACGGCTTACAGAGACGTACTATCGTCCCACCCTTGTTTTTACACGCAGCGGCGATGTGTTGGCTGCGTCGGCCAGATCGGTGAAGGGATTTGATGTCTACAATGCATTGGAGGCATGCTCAGAGCACCTCCTGCAGTTTGGGGGCCACAAATACGCGGCAGGACTTACCCTCAAGGAGTCTGCCTATCCGGCATTTAAGGAAGCCTTTGAAAAAACCGTCAAAGATACCATTGATCCTGCACTCTTGGAACCGGAAGTACAGATCGACATGGTCATTGACCTTGACCGCATCACCCCAAAGTTCTATCGAATCCTGAAACAATTTGCCCCTTTTGGACCAGGGAACCGCGCACCGGTATTCCTCAGCCGAGGGCTACGTGATGCAGGGAAGGGAAAACGAGTAGGCTCGGACAAATCGCACTTGCGATTGCAGCTACGTGGGCCGGGCGGACAGGAAATTGCGGCCATTGGATTTGGGTTGGGAGACAAGGAAAGCATCGCATGCAAAAAGTTGCCCTTCCAGGCCGTGTATTCCCTGGATGAGAACGAATGGCAAGGGAGGGTGAGTCTGCAATTGCGCCTGAAAGATATCAGGGCGTAACCATTATTTCCGTATTTTTAGGTGAACTATCCAATATGAGACCATGAAGCAGATCATCATTTTCCTGTTACTCGTGATCGTTGGTATTATGGGTTATAACCTCTACCGCAATTACCAGCGCTTTCATCCACCCAATTATCAGTACCAAGTGCCGGAGGAGATTCGTGCTAATTCGTCGGAAAGCGATCTGCTGTACAGATACTATCAAGCTGTCGAGGAGTTGGATGCCTTTGTAATCGCCCAATGGAGTGACGAAAAGATCGATGTGAGGAATCCGGAGGACGATGACGCCAAAACGAGTTGGGCAACGAACGAATATGCCAATAAAAAAGCAAAAGTTCGCTTTTATGAGACCCAGTTACTCGCTCCTATGGAGCCATCCAAACCCAAGGAAAGCCCTTCCGAAGAAACCACAAGAAAAAATCTGATCAAAAAGATGTACTACGCCGACCCCTCCACCTATGCGCTTCGCATTGGGGACCAGAATGCGCTAGTTTACGAAATTCAGCGACTTTTGATCGCCGATGGCGATTCGATCCTACACGACGGTTTGTTTCGAACAGAAACATTCAATGCCCTTCGATCGTATGAAGAGCGCAATGGGCTATTCCCCGACGGGAAACTCGATGCCCTTACATTGGATCACTTGCTTAAGAATTGATCGATCTGTTGCGCGATAAGAAGGGGCTCTTCCTCCTGGATAAAGTGGCGGGCCTTGAGCAGGGTAATTGCAGACGGATCTACACCGAGGTCCTGTTTTACCTTTTCTTCCTGGGGATCCCACTTTAAGAAGCTATCGTTTCTACCCCAAATCACTATCGTCGGGACAGTTATTTTTTTTATTACTTCGGAATAATTTGGGAGCGCATGACAGGTTTGGGAGAAGAAATAATACATCGCCCGCGTTTTGCCCTCCAGCAAAGGGGTTTTGTATCCTTCTAATGCTTCGGCGTCTAAATTATTTGTAGTCAACCCCGCTTTGAAAAGACCCTTCAGCATCATGTTCGTGGTAATCCCATTTCGATAAGACCACATGACCAGACGAGCGATCAACCCTTTCTGAAACGGAATTGGAGGACGGAATCCTTCTTCATAGATAATGGTGTTTAAAACGACCAATCGTTGGACGCGTAGTGGCTGCATTCGCAAAAGCTCCCAGGTCCACAAACCACCGGCGTCGTGCATCACATGGCTCCATTGCTCAACACCAAGGTGATCCATGAGTGCCAACAAGCGCTTGGCATGGTATTCTTCGGAATAAATCTCGTAACCTTTGGGAGAGGTGCTGCTCCCAAAACCTAGCATGTCCGGAACGATCAGGCGATAGGACTTGGACAAATCGTCGATCATATGGCGGTATAGCCAACCCGAAGTAGGCACTCCATGCAGTAACAATAGCACTTCCCCAAATCCTTCGTCCAGGTACTTCAGCTCGCCATCCTTGGAGACGAATGTCTGTTGGCGATTGCGAAATTGGGCGTAGTTCATGATCCGGAAGTTTTGTAGTTATATCAGGGATTCGAAAAAGGTCCACAAGGCATCGCAGGCATTGAAATCGCGAGAGACGCGGCCCACCATGCTTTTGGGCAGGTATTGAGTGCCTCCCGGCCAGGTGTGTCCTCCACCTTTCACACGAATCAATTCAATTTTCAAAGAGGGATCATTGGTGTTGGGATACACGATCTGCTCTGCGGTACATCCATCATTGGCAGAAGGATCGGGAAGTTCACGGCCCACCCCATTGGGGTTGTTCCCGTTGATCTCGCAAAGGAGTTCGATACTCTTTTGCACCCCTAGTACTTTTCCGCGAGTTTTTCTAAATACTTTGATCTCTCCCTCTTCATAGGGGAAGATCCTGTCTTGATCACCGTGGATCATGATCATGGAAAATTTGCTGGAGGCGTCCATTTCCATGGACTGCGCTTCACTGAAATTGGAGGCCACCATACCAATGGCTTTTATTTTTTCCGGCAACTCGACAGCCAGGGTAAGCGACATGAGCCCACCGTTGGAAATTCCACAGGCAAAGATATGGGAAGGATCGATCGAATACTCCGCTTCCAGTTGGTCGATCATTTTACGGATAAAACCAACGTCGTCCACCTTCCACCGCCGGGCGTAGCCTAAGGTATCTCGCTTACTATTGTCGTTCCAGGACTTTTTTACACCTTGTGGGTACACCACGATGAATTTTTCGATATCCGCCAATTCATTAAAACGGCGACGAGTGCTTCGGTTGAAGAGTTTCGCTTTACCTCCTCCGCCGTGAAGGGCGATCACCAAAGGGTAGGTGCTGTTGGGCGAGTAGTCGGCAGGAAGGTGAAGGAAAAAGGTCCGCTCCCGGCCCCCATGTTCAAGGGAAAAGCTTTGATCTTTATCGCGCTGCGCAATTGATTCCGAAGAAACAAAAATGAGACATACAAGAAGCAAGATGCGCGCAATTGAATTGGGTGCATTCATAACGATAGGTTTACTCGAAGGTCTTGAGTTCAAATTGTGTGCCATCGAACACGCCGTAGGTGTAATGCGTGATCCAATCGCCAAGATTGAAATAGGTGGATCCTTCGCCCACCTGGATCTCCATGGGCAGGTGTCGGTGCCCGAATACAAAGTAATCGTAGTGCTTGGATTCCAGTTTTCGCTTGGCGTATTGAGCCAGCCATTCATTCTCCTCACCTAGGAATTTCTTGTCCTCATCGCCTGAAATGATCTTGTTCTTTACAGAAAGATATTGTGCCAATCGCATGCCTAGTTCGGGATGTAGCCATCGAAAGAGCCATCTGAATACCGGATTGGTGAACACTTTTTTCATGCGTTTATAACCCTTGTCTCCCGGACCCTTGCCATCGCCGTGACCGATGAGAAAAGTCTTGTCATTAAAGGTGAATTCCTTTGAGTCGCGATAGGTAGGAATGAGGAGTTCCTTTTCGAAATAGTCCTGCATCCACAAGTCGTGATTTCCAACAAAGAAGTGAATAGGAATGCCGCTGTCGCTTAGCTCGGCTAGTTTTCCCAAGACCCGTACGAAGCCCTTCGGTACCACCGTTTTGTATTCAAACCAAAAATCGAAGAGATCTCCCAAAAGGAATATGGCGGCGGCGTCATGCTTTACTTCGTCCAACCATCGAACAAATTTCTTTTCACGGGGCAGGCTTTCGGCAGGTGTGGGTGCCCCCAGATGATTGTCGCTCGAGAAGTATATTTTTTTACCTGGCGGTAGTTGCATTGGGTAAAGATAAGCAAAAGGGCATTAGTTGTCGCTGGCGAACCACTCGGCATAGCTGGTGGCAGTTTCGTGAAGTTTTAGGGAATGCAGCTCGATATGTTCTGGAAGTCGGGGTTTGATCCTATTGGCAAAATCGATGATCATCATCTCGCTGGTGGGTTGATAGTCGACCAAAATAACATCATGGCCGCGTTTGATGAGTTCTTGAGCCAATTCCATATCCGGGGTATTCTTATTGAACACGGTGGCGTGATCGAAGACATTCACGATCTCCTCCTTGACGATCTTTTTCAGGTCGCCAAAATCGATTACCATACCAAACTTTACATGGGACGAATCTTCGATGGGCTTACCAATTACGGTAACCGAAAGCTTATAACTATGGCCATGTACATTTCGACATTTCCCGTCATAGCCATGGAGCGCATGACCTGTTTCGAAGGTGAATTTTTTTGTAAGGCGAATCGTATCCATTGTACTCTAGCGTTGTGTGGTATTTACCTGTCCCACTTTAGCCGGCGCAAAGTTATTTATTTTCGATCAAAGGAATGTACTTTCTTTTGAATTTAACGATGAGCGCCAGCGCCCTGTAGGCCACCCAAACCACCATGGCGATCCATATCCCGGTGAGTCCCCAGTCGAGGTACTTGAACAAATAGAGCACAGGAACAAAGCCGAAGAAGGTAGCTCCCAAAAGCACATTGCGGAGGTATTTCATTTCACCCAATCCTTTAAAAATAGCATCCAAGGTAAAGGCAAGGGAATTAAACGGCAGGGTGATCAACACGATATAGAACATACCAAAATATACATCGAGTACCTTGGGATCCTTATTGAAGATCATGCCAAGCGGTTGGTAGAACAACACTCCAACGATCATCAGGATAAGGACCACTCCCAGGTTGTAGAAGTTCACTCTTTTGGTAAGCTTCCAAAGGGATGCAAAATTTTGTTCTCCCAAAAGCTTGCCCCCGAGTATATTGCCGGCGGCTCCATACCCATCGAGGAAAAAAGCAGCGAAGATCCATAAGTTAAAGGCAATGGTGTGGGCGGCTATGACTTCCTTTCCCATAGCCGTGGCCTCTCGTGTGGCAAGGATGAGCGCAATATTGAGTGCCAGAGCACGTACGAAAAGATTGGCGCTCATTTGTACCAGGCGGGAAAGCTCGGGATGCAATTGAAAACTTAATCGCAGGGAGACGTTGGTCTTTTTCAGTAATAATATGAGCGAAAGCAGGGCCATTACGATCTGAGAAATAAGGCTCGCCCAGGCAGCGCCTTCCACGTTCATAGCAGGAACCACGTCTCGAATACCATAAACGAGCGCAAAATCGAGTGCGATATTGAGGGCCGCACCAATAAATGCAATGATCATGGGCCAGAATGTATTTTGCAAGCCACGAAAAAGCCCGAACACGGCAAAGGTGAACAAGGTAAGCGGAAAGCCCCACACCCTGATGTTGTAATAATCGATACTGAGCTCCAGGATGAGGCCTTCGGCGTTGAGCAGACGGAAGATCTCTTCCACGAAAAAATAGGTGGAGAACAGCAGAAAAATACTTACCACAATATTAAAGGCAATGGCCTGCGCGGGAAAAGTCTTGATCTCGTCCAGTTTGCCTGCACCCAGATTTTGGGATACGAGGGCAGAAATGGCCGAACGTGTTTGCCCTAAGATCCAGATAAGTGCCGAAAGGAAGGCTCCCACGATTCCAACAGCTGCCAGCGATTCGGTTCCATTTTGTGCCATATTTCCCACCACAGCCGCATCGGTACTGGAGAGTACAGGTTCAGCAATACCCGCAATAATGGCCGGAATTGCGAGTTGTTGGATACGTTTGAATGAGATATCGGTGCCCGTTCGATTCATAGCAGCGACAAAGCTACGAAATCCCAAGGGAGTAGGCTGCTAAAAGCAACCCCCAAACGAAGGTACTTAGGGCTTTGTTAAAATGTGGACGAACCATTTAAAATTAAGTATCTTACCTAAAAAATTGCCTGTCCGGCATCCAATTTTCTGAATTCTATCGATAAGTGAGATACTGGCTTCTCTATATTTGTATGGTGTTTGTTCCATTTTCCGGAAATGGACAGGATTGCCCGGATCTTTTGGATCCTTTGCCCAATGCGGTGAACGTCCCTGTGGATACTTCCATAAGCTGGGAAGTGGTTACCGGGATAGCGGGCTACATCATATCAATAGGAACCACCCCCGGTGGTGGAGAGATCGTGAACGAGCAAAATGTGGGGAGTGATACCACCTACACACCACCATTGGGCCTGCCGGAGAATACCTTGATCTACGTGACGATCACACTCTTCTTTTTCGACCAGTCCAATATCGAATGTCCGAGTCAGTCGTTCACTACAGAGAACGTTACAACCGTTCCCGATTGTACCCAGCTCACCAATCCTGTGAACGGTGAACTGGATGTGAACGTTGGGATCAACCTTAACTGGAGTTACGCGAGCAGGGCAACGGGTTACCGTCTTACCATGGGAACGGCACCAGGCTCTGGTGATATTGAGAATAATACTGACCTTGGAAATACCTTGTCTTTCAACCCCACCAACGACTTACCACCGGGGACCGAGATCTTTGTAAGGATCGTTCCCTATAATGAGAACGGAGGTGCTACGGGATGCCTGGAAGAGAGCTTTACTACCGGTGAGCTGGGGGACCCGCCGGGGTGTACCATGTTGATCCAACCTGTGAATGGATCCACCAACGTCGAACTTTCGCCCTTGATCATTTGGGAACCCGTTCCAGATGCTACTGGTTACATCGTAAACATTGGGAGGTCGCCTTTTGTGAACGACGTATTGGACGAAGCCGTTTTCTTCACGAACTCCACCATGGTGATCAACTTCGAGCCCAATTCCACTTATTTCATAACCATTTACCCTTTTAATGAGGCAGGCCGGGCCCAGGACTGCGAACAGGAGTCCTTCTCCACCATTTTGGGTTGTGGCCCGTTCATCGATCCTATTACCGGAGAGCTTGTTACTTTGAGTCCTGTGATCAATTTTCCAGATCAGGTTGGTATTTGCGAGAATAGCCTGCCAACCACGATTACTTCCAGGGATACCGCAGATGGTTTTCGGTGGTATCAGATCAGACCTAGTGGAGATGAGGTGCTTATTTCTGAAGAACGCTCGGTCGATATTTCGGAAATAGGGCCATACCGATATGAGGCGTACAACATCATCAACCAGGATGGCGTAGAGATTGAATGTGCGGACGGAAAGGAATTTTCGGTGATCGCCTCTTCCATTGCGACGATCGACAACATCATTATCGAAGAATTTGCCGACCTCTTCGAAGTAACCATCATCGTTTCGGGCATGGGTGACTACGAATTCTCGCTCAATGATCCCGAAGGACCCTATACCGATGACAACACCTTCACCGGGCTTGGAGAAGGAGAATACACCATCTATGTGAGAGACAAGAATGGTTGTGGTATACGGGAACGACCATTTGTACTGGCCTATCCTCCCACAGGCTTTCCTACCTATTTTTCGCCCAATGACGATGGTATCAATGATTATTGGAACTATGTACCGCCCCGGGAAGATCCGCTGGACATTGTGACCATCCGTATTTTCGATCGCTACGGGAAGGTTTTGGCGAGTTTTACGGGTGATAGCCAGGGTTGGGACGGTCGTTACCAGGGGAGCCTGATGCCCTCCTCCAGTTATTGGTACCAGGCCATAACGTCGGACAACCAGGTGTATACGGGGCCGTTTACACTTGTGAGAAGGCGTAATTTTTAAACTTACAATACCAACTCGTAACAATGAAAGGGTTGGTCACTTTGCTTTGGAAAGAAAATATCTCCCAGGCGTTGGTAACCACGTGCCTCATAGAATCGTTGGTTTCTTTTATTTATGCTGAAGGTATCCAGGCGGATAGACAGGGTGTTGCGCTCGCGAGCAAGGGTTTCGGCATAGTCCATCATTGTTTTGGCCAGGCCCTGATGCTGAAACTCGGGATGGATCGCCAGCCTGTGGATGTATAATTGGTTGTCATCCGGAGTAAGCCATTCAATGTCATTGTACTCCTCGTCTTTTTCCGAAGAAATCGTGATGCAACCAATGATGCTATCGGAGCTAACTAAAACGTAGAGCTCTTCTCGTGCTACGTCTTTTTCAAATGCCTGTGGGTTAGGATAGTGTTCGTTCCATTGGAAGATTCCTTCCTCGATCATTTTGGCCGCACAGGCCCTTGTCATGGAGATAATTTCCTGAATTTCTGAAAGTTTTGCGCGCCGTATCATTTTTTAAAACTAATTTTGCAACGTGGTTGCGAAAGCTCCATTGTATAAAGATACCAATCTATGAAAAACATCTTAGTTCCCGTAGGTACTATGGAAAATGGAGTTAACAATCTCCGTTATGCCATCAATTTTGCGACGATCTCAGGCGCGAAGGTTTATGTAATTAACTTATACAAGGAGTTTTCTAAAGTGGCAGGGCTCACCAAGGTGAACGAACTGATGATGCAGGAAAGCGAAGAGATATTGAGCAATCTGCTTTCGCAAGTAGATACCCAGGGAGTCGATGTGGTCGCCAAGTCTATCAAGGGAGACCCATTCGAGGGCATCCAACGGATATCGAAACAACTTGATATCGATCTCATCATTTTGTCGCCCCAAAGCATCGAGATCGACACCCAGGTGTACTTGGGGAATGTCACGGGAAAGATCGTGAAACAGATGGATATTCCTGTGCTCATAGTTCCGAAGGGGTATTTGTTCCGCAAATTTGAATCCATACTATTGGCATTCAAGCGGGGCTATTTTGAAAAGGAGAATGTGCTGGCTCCATTGCGCGACATGGCTGCCATGTTCAGTTCCAAGATCAATTCCTTGCACGTTCATACCCCCGATGTGGCCGATGATACCACACCTATTGATCCCGAACTCAAAGCCATACAGCATTCCTACACAGAAACTAAAAATGCAACGATTTTCCAGGGTGTCTTGGAGCATTTCCAAAGTCATAATCCGGATATGTTATGTGTGCTACGTAGGAAGAGAGGGTTCTTCAAAAAGCTTTGGGAAAAGAATACAGTTTCTAAGAAGGAGTTTCACACCAGCATCCCATTGTTGATCCTTCGCGGGCAGGAGTAGCCTTTGTCTATCGGAAGTCTCCTTTTACTCAGCCCTAGTTTTTTCAGAAACAAAAAATCCAATTATTTAATTAAACGGATAATATTTTGGTGGATCGACATCCACCGAAGCTCAAAGGAACCGGTTTCAAAGTATATGGCGGAATAAAAAAAGCTCTCCGTCGCTCGTTTTACGGCGAGCTTTGGAGAGCGTAGGTGGAGAAGATGGGAGTAGTGTTGCTCGTCCCAAAAGTCACGCAGTCCTGCAAATACTCGATCTCTTGCCTTGCGGCAAGGATGTTATGTTTCTTTTCATCTACTGAAGCAAGCTTCAGAGCTTCAGAAACAAAAAATCCAATTGCAATTACAATTGGATCTCGTGCTTGATGTGGAGAAGATGGGAGTCGAACCCACGACCTCTTGACTGCCAGTCAAGCGCTCTAGCCAGCTGAGCTACATCCCCGCTTAAGTGGTTGCGAAAATACTAAAAATTTTATTATCTGCGCTATCTTTTTATAAAGGAACACACAGGCAATTTTCTAGGTTCTGTTGGAGATTAGGGCAATGAGACCAATCACAAGGCACAAGAGAAAACTCCAAATAACAAGACTTCCTACTCCCATAATAAAGGTGTTAATTTTAAATCGAACTTCAATGTAAGGAAATTTAGAAAACTATCGGCAAAAGTCTATGGTTAAAACGACTACCTGAGCCAAATGCGCAGGTAGTTGATGGTCGTTCCAGGGATGTCTGGCCTCAAAAACATGATCGGCTCCGGGAACTTCTTTCAATCGACTCTTCGGATTCCAGAGATGAAGTTGATGTGCTTCAGCAATCGAAACCGTGGGATCGCTATCGCCGTGAATAATAAGCTGAGGGATGGAAAGATTGCGCACGGCCCTTTGAATGGTAAACCGTTCTTCGTTTTCCTGAAAGTCTTCGAAGAACTGCCACAAGTGCGGCATTCGCTGTTTGGTGCGCGAATTCTCAATGTACTTAATTCCTTCCTGCTTCCAGGATTCAAACTCCGGGCTTCCTACCTGGAACCGGGCTCTAAAATCGCTCACACCTGCCCAGGAAATTACTTTCGAAATGCGCGGATCTTCCTCGGCCTTGATAAGCACGATGCCGCCACCTCTGCTGTGTCCGATCAAGATCACCTTTGGCTGGTCAAGGAACGTTAGCACCCGGTCCAGATCGTCCAGTTCGATGCTGTAGTTATTGAGTGAGAATGCCTCCAGATCGGGAAAGTCGATGGGGTTGTCCATGGTACCTCCGTTATGGGAAAAATTGAACTTGACAAAATCGAAGCCTGCTTTCACAAATTCGTGAGCCACCAATTCCCATGCGCCCCAATCCTTAAACCCCTTGTAGCCGTGGCAAAATACCACTACAGGATTCGAAAAGGGTTTCCTGGCAAAATAATGATCCAAAAGTATGGGCCGCTTACCATCATGCGTTATAATATGTGATGAGCTCGAATTCATAGGGAGACCTCTTTTTCTACGAATGGGATATTACTGTCGCAAATTTCCGTGATAAGCGAAGATAGTTGTTGTTTGAATTCTTCTAATATGGGCTGGTCGATCGCAGTATCTTTCCGGCTGCGGCCCTTTTGTTCTTTCTTAGCAAAAGGCATAAACCCGGCACTCAGGTTCTTAAAAGAAATAATCCCGGCCTGTACCTGTTCCCACTGTTGATTACTACTCATGATATACGCGTACGACAACACCTGAAAGGCCTTGCTGTATTTGTAATCCCTTATCAAATCTGGCCAATCCACGATCTCCAGCTCATTAGGATGTACCTTGCCGGTCTTATAATCGATAATCCGGATGGTATCGTTAAAAAGATCTACCCGGTCTACTTTCCCACCCAAATTGACCGGAAATTCAATTCCCGGAATGGTAATCGGTGCTACTAACTCCTGTTCCAAGTTCAATATCTTAATCGTATGGCCCGCTTCGATGTTGTTGATATCCAATCGAATAAGATTGGCAACATAACGCTTTGCTACCTCAAAGATGATCAGGTTTTTACCTTTTGAATACGCCCCTTTTTTGTAGTGGTGTTCGAATTGCTGAATGACCTCCGGTGCAATCTTTTCAGAAAGCTTTTTTAAGACAGTACTTTCCAACCGTTCACCTTCAAATGGTTTGTATAGTGTCTCAAGGGTGTCATGAACAATGGTTCCCAGTGTGCTGTAGTCCACAATCTCCTCCACATCCTGGAACTCAGACAGCTTCAATATCCTTTGGTAATAAAACTCCATCGGGTTTCTAACGTAGCTGGTCAATGCCGATGGAGAGAGGTATTTGCCCGCAATCTCCTTGATACGATCCAGAACCGACTGTGTTTTATGGACTTCTTTTGGATGAGTAACAGGAATGGTGGTGGCTGGAACCAGCTGTTGCGATATGACCGTGTGCTTCGGAAGCTGTTCGATCTCGAGCTGAAGCAAGAATCTGCTTTTTTCTCCGGAAGTGAGTCCTTTAGAATGACTATTGTAAACAAGCGTTATCTCTTTGGCCCGTTGCAAGAGCCTGTAAAAGTGATAGGTGTAGATGGCGTCCTTTTCGGTATACGAAGGAAGTTCAAATTGGGTCTTGAGATCGTACGTCATAAAGGAGGCTGTTGACTTGCCCGCAGGAAGTATTCCTTCATTAACGGAAAGCATGATGATGTTTTCGAAATCAAGGCCACGTGTCTCCAGGACACCCATGATCTGAAGTCCGGTATAGGCATCCCCTTCAAAGTCGAGCGACACCGATCCTACCAGGGAATTGTACAAACGGTAAACGGCGCTTACTTTGGTGAGGTAGGTGTAGTTGTTAGCCAATCGTTGGATCTCTCGAAACACCTCTTGCAGCCTGGCCCAAACCAAGCGTTCTACCCGGTCGCTCTTGGATAGTTCCAGAAGCGTGCGTAACAGTTCAAGACAAACTCCTAGTAGGTCTTTACCGTCCTCTTCATAATTCCTAAACAAGCGATCCAGCATGTTTTTGTTCGCTGGCTCGCCAATTGTTGCCAAATAATCCGGGGAAAGGTAGGTGCGATTTTCATGAGCAATCTTCTCGACGATGTCTTCCGGAGCGTGAAGCAGCAGCTGCATGAGTGGGTGGTGGAGCAACCCTACGACGTCTTTGAAATAATAACTTCCGCTGGGCTTCGAATGAAACTTCAAAAAGGATTCAAAGAACAAGGCTGAGCTGAACCCCCTTAAGGAGCGACCCATGGTAACATTGGCCTGAGGGACATTTACCGGGAGCGAGTAGAGTACAGGCAACAACAAGGATTCGTCGGCCAATACGATCGCGGTTCGGTTTATTTTTTCTTCG
>JBCCHR010000015.1:0-16723 GCA_039028655.1 Bacteroidota bacterium | reverse complement strand
GTCCAGATTGGCAATCCGTTCTTCGTGTTTTCTTTTGAAGTAAAAGAACGTACTGGTAAAAGCTCCGTATCCGGTAACCGAGGTCACACTGCCTTCGTAGATATTTACCTTGCCACGCTCATAAAGAAGGTAGAAGTTGGGTTTTCCATACATCCCTCGTATGCTGTGGTAGATCACTTTTTGGCCATCGACATAGCAAATTACACTATCGGTGTCTTTGGCTTTGAACTTTTTGTACTTTCCTTTTTCACCTTTCTTTAGTTTAAAAGATTTTACGGCCGTTACGTAGGCAGTTGCGAATTTACCGATGTTACCTTCGTGCATTTCTCCGTTCTTTAAATACACCTGGATTTGGGCTTGACCAACTTGACAACCTGCCAGAAGTATTGCAAACAGTAAAAGAATTCTCATGGGTACTCAAATTGATTTCATCAAATGTAACAAAAAGAAAAACCGACAAGGCCTTTTCTCCAATTCGTTGTATAAGTGCCGGGACGAAATGCAGATACGTATGCCAGGCACATCAAAATACTCGATTCCGTTTGGTTAGGTGAGGTGATTTTTTTTTCTTCTGAAATTATTTGGATACCTTACTACATCAACGAAACCAGCCTGATTACTTCAGCAATAATAACCTTAAATATGCTTCCATGAATTCAGAAAACCACAACCCCAATCGTCGAAAATTTATCAAACAAGCCTCTTTGGTCACTTTGGCCCCTGCAGGATTGATGTCGTTCGCTTGTGACGAAGCACCTCAAACAACCTCTTTAAATGATCTCAATATCGTTGGACCCAAGGAGGGATTCACACCTCAATTGGGCACCCTGGTCTCTATGATGAACTGGATGCGCTATGTGATCCTGAGACCGGTGGACGGAATGAGCGTGAAGGATCTGGACTATTTGATAGACGACAATGCGAATTCCATCGGTGCCATGCTCTGGCACCTCGCAGCCACTGAACGTTTTTACCAGATCAATACCTTCGATGGACGGCAGTGGGGCGATTGGGACCAAAAGGATCGCGATGCCTGGAGTGTGGCGTCTGGCCTTGGGCAACGGGCCCGGGATACCATCAAGGGCCATCCCCTGGAATTCTATTTGGAGAAATTAGAGACAGTTCGAGAGCACACCTTGCAGGAATTTGCCAAGCGGGATGACGAATGGTTAATGGCGGTGGACCAGCAGTGGGGGTGGGGTCCAACCAATAACTATTGCAAGTGGTTTCACGTATGCGAACATGAGAGCAACCACAATGGGCAATTCAAGTTCATAAGGAGCCGGATTCCATCCTAGCCAGACATTCTTTAGTCATAGCTAAGAAGTTCTTTTTAGAAATACTATAAGGACTTCTTTTTCCTCGTCCTGGTGCGATTTCATTATCACTTCACCTCGGAGAAAAATACCAACAAACACGTATTTGACAACCTCATTGCCGGAAGTACCTTTCTGCTGAATTTTAATACGTACGTTATGTGGGAGATATTCAATACTACAGAGATTCTGAAAGCAATGGTCGGTGCTGCTGCTGGTGAACCGGTTAGTTTTTTTGAAGGGAAATTTTTGTCGTGGTTGGATCCGGGTACAACCGATAGTAATCCGGACGCCCAGAAACTGATCGACAAGGTGAACAAGATGCAAGATGAACTCGAGCAAATGCAGAGCCTCCTTGCTGAACTAACCTCCCAGATCGATGAGGATTTCAACGAGATCATGAATGCCATCGATGAGAGCACCATCGTCGACACCATTAACGAAACAACCAACGATCTTTTGGCTACTAACGGAGCCATCCCCACGATCCAGGCATTTCAGGATCAATACATCAATCCCTTGTTTATTGCCGGGAGCACGAGCGCGCTGGAAGCTCAGTCTCCGGTACTGCTCACATCGGCCAATGCTTTTACGAGCAATATTGCCCTTTGGACCAGTATCAATAGTATCCACGACGCCCTTGTGGGAGGAGTAGGTACCGACTATGGGCTTATCAATCAATGGGCTCGTTTACTGATGTTGTATATGGAAAATGATCCGGAAAATGCTTCGCTCACCAATAGCTTTAATACCTTGTATAATGTGTTTTCTCAATTGATATTGTTCCAGCTTCAGGCGCTGGTATTGCTGGCTTCTGGCTGGAATTACTTACAGAATAGTACCTCCGAGAACGCAACTGCCTCTATTTCTCCGATGACCATGGCGAGTGTGAGCCAATTCCAGGTGCTGTTGCAGGAACAGTTAGAAGAGTTTCTTACCGCAGTAGAGGTCATGATGTTGTTCCTTACCAATCCGGTATTTCAGACTTTCGACGGTGTTACAACGACCAACTCTCTCGGGCTATCTTCAGATGCGGCCGCAGTCATGCAAATGGCCGATGTGGTTACCGCCTCTCTATTAATGCAACCGGGACTGTATGGGAGAGCGTTTGTAACCAATTCACAAGCTCAGGAACAGAACTGGCCTAGTTTCACTCCGGGGCCCGACAAGGATTTTGGCACGGAAGTTTGCACGCCCGTTCCCATTCCTGAGAATAACGTGTATCTCGATTCCTGGTTTACCATTCTGGATCCCGATGTCGATCGCTCCGGCACTTCTAAGCTCAAAATCTCCAAGTACGAAGACAGCACCATACAGATCGTACGCTATTACTGGCCTTTTGGCTCAAACAACAGTCCGGATCGAGGACAGGTGATCGCGATCAAAGGAGCTTCCGAACAACCTAAGATGCAAACCTTTGATCCGGCAACTTTACAACCGTGTCATAAAGAGAAAAGAGGTGCTATCCTCATGGCCAGTTTCGTCGACCAGGGAAGAATAAACGGCAAGTCCCTCATGAATTGGACCAACACCAAAGGCTGGAGTACGAATGGTAACAGTGTAATACGCATAGGGGATAGTACCATCACTTACAGCGGTTGGGATTTTCCATCCACACTGGCACCGTTGATTGGCTTGGTTCAATTGGGATGCGATGCGAATACTCCGAGATGCACGTTCGGGAATGAATTTAATCTCGAATTGGAGTTCAATGATCAGGACGTTGATCAACAAATTGAGGTACTCGTCGCATTAAATCTCCTAAATCCTAACGTATTTTCCGCCGAATGTACCATCGGTGCAGGCAATGCACTATATGATGATTGGGATGATCAGAGTAGCGAAAATGTTTTGATAAATTCCGCTACAACCCTTCAAGTAAATGGAAAAATTGCCAAAATTAAAGTGCCATCGAACAAAAACATCAAATTTTACTTTGAGTTAAGCGGGTACACCTCGGGAGGGCAAACTGAGGTTGGCTCAGTCACCATGGGCGTTCAGGGCTTTCGGGTATGTTGGCCGTCCCCAAATGTGTATGTCGCTGTTCAGGGGTGATAGTTGAGGTTGGTAGTTCAAGAGACCAAAGGCAATGTTGATTGATGTAACATTTGTTTGGTTTTCTTATTTCTTCGGAATGCATCGCCGATGTATGGGGACACATCAAAAAAAGTAGCCAAAAACTGTAACCATTGCAAGCCTGGTTCCCTCTATACAATAGTACATAACCAAACCACTCCCTTATATGAGAACGCTAGTCGTCGCAATTTGCATATCGCTCATTGCATCGTCCACGACATTTGGACAGGATCAAACAGAAAATACCCAACCTTCGATCGCCCTGCTCGGGATGTTTCATTTTGGAGAGACCAGTGATCTGGCGGCCATCAAAATGGACGATCTGCACGGTGAAAAGCGACAGACTCAGATCAAAGACCTGGTCGCTCAACTTCAGGAATACCAACCCACCAAAATACTGGTGGAATACCCGATGTCCAGGAAGGATACCATTCAGATACGATACGAAGCCTACCTCAATAATGCATACAAGTTAGGGGATAGTGAGACCTACCAGATCGGTTTTCGACTGGCCAAGGCCATGGGCCATTCAAATATCTATGCCATGGATCACAAGATGGACCTCCCATTTGACGACCTCGCTGCCCATTTGGGAAAAACCGGCGAGATGGACAAGATGAACTCCATGGTGAAGATGATCAACGAAATGATCCAGGGAGAGACTAATGTTCTGGCCACCCTGCCGTTGTCTACTTTTTTGCTACGGCTTAATTCCGACCGCTTCGATGCCTTGGCCAACAGCCTGTACCTCAAGGAGGTTTTGGATATGGGTACGCCGGATAACGAAGTAGGGGCCCGTTTTTCCGCCATCTGGTACCAACGCAATATGATCATGCTTAAGAATATCGCCAGCTATATCGAATCGCCAAACGATCGTATTCTTGTGATCGTTGGCAGCTCCCATCGGGCAGTCATACGCGATTATATCGAGGACCGAAACGATCTGAAGTACGTCGAGATCGCAAAGTTCCTTCGTTAAGAAGGCCTCTTGTTACCCGAAATGGCGTAAAGAAGATAAAACAATCAGGCAACGGACCTACTTGGATGCTCTGAGATGCACCCAATGCCCTTCCCGGAATACAAAAGAAACTTCGGAGAAACCTGCCTCTTCCAACCAACGAAACTGATCTGAAAAATGATCCGGTTTGTCAAATTCGTTATAGTGTTCCATCAACCATTCCCACTTCTCATCATCCGGGAAATTGTTTCGTACAAACACCTTCCATTCTTGTAATAAAACATCGTGCTCCGCTTTGGTGCGGTCGATCATCAGGTCGGAGAAACCAAATATTCCCCCGGGTTTCAATGCCTGGTAGCAGCTTCGAAACAGTTGCTGTTTCTCGGCCGCATCACAGTGATGAATGCTAAATCCGGCTACGATCATATCGAAGAATTCCCGCGGAAACTCATAATCGGCAAAATAGGACGAGATAAAGCTCATGGTGCGTCCGGCAAAGCGCTGTTCGCACAATTCCAACATCTTGTCGGAGGCATCCAACAAGTGATAATGCGCTTCCGGAAACGATCGAAGCATTTCGTTCGTTACGTTCCCGTTCCCACACCCCAGGTCAAGGAGATTGTCAACGCTGAAACCGGACGGCAGATCCTTGGAGAAACTCGAGATCAGGTCCAGGTAGTGCGGCACGCAAGCGATCATATCGCTGGTGTAGTTGGTCGCAAATTCGTTAAATTCGCTCGCTATGTTTTCCTGTATTCTCATCGGTTTAAGGCGTTGTATGTTACGAAGTTAGTAACATTATTTGACATGGCGTTGTTCGAACATATTCATTTTTATTGCTGAATAGATTTCGGCTGCGACTGTTAATGTGAAACGAAGATTTCCGGTTGCGTTCATATTTTCTTACCTTTTACCGTGCCGGCCGTTTGAAGCCGAATGAATTCAGCAACAAAAAAACACCTTATGAATTTTCCAAAACGCCTTGATCAGGCGATACAGAAGTTATACGATGCCTTCCACAATGACCAGCTCGTGCCCGAATGTCCCAATCGATGCGCTGTTGGAAATGTGTGTGGCCGTACCGATTTCTGGAAGCATTTTACCGACGACCATGGGTCGGCTCAATTAAATTATGTGGGTAAGGTGAACGAACTCTTTGGGAAGCGCTACTTTGGGTATCGCCCCTCCGAGTTGCTACTATTGGAACGGGAATTCCTAAGAGGTTGCGGGATGCGGTTACCGATCGATCCAAAAGGCACGGTTCCGGGCGGGCAAGTAACAAAAGAAGCGTTGTTTGACGGATTATGCGCCGCGGTTTCCTATTTGTGTGATCTGGACGGTTTGCCCAATGCAATGGACTATGGCAGCTTGTTCGATTTCGAACCGGCTTTAACCCAAGTGACCAAGGAGCTACCCGAGCCGCTGGTCATTCATGAATAGTCAGGCCCGTTACAACTTTAGGATTTGGACTTATTTCTTCTTACCAAATAAATAATAAGGGCGACAATGGCCAATAATCCAAGGAAGATCAAACCTATGTAGATCAACACACTTTTAAAAACCTCTTCCTCCGTGGGAATTGTAAATGGTTCTAGGCCTTCGTTGTCGTCTTCCTCTTCGGCTTCATTGGTGCTATCAGTGGTTTTTTTAACCTTAGAGTACAGAACCTTGGAGGTAAGTTTTGGTTCGGTCATGAGGGTCATGAACTCACTCTGGGTAGGACGAGCATAATACCTGGAACCTATCTTTTCGATGTCGGTTATGCCATTGTAATAGGCCTCGTTCTTCTTGTAATCCTTGGTATTTACCGCGCTAAAGGTTACGCCCAGGTAGAGCGTTGCATCCTTGAGGACGGTGGTGGTCCAAACGGTGTCATTCAACATATTGAAATAGTAGGCGTCGTCGTCTGCTTTGAGAAGGATCTTCGTTTCTGTGGGTTGTTTATCCTTTTGCTCCCGGTCGATATACACCCCGCGCTCCAGGTCGATCTCAAAGATCAATTCTCGTGGAGAGCGCACAATATTGGGTTTGATCAGGGTGAGATTTTTTACCATTTGTACCGTATCGGCCTTGGTAATGATCAAGGTGGTGCCCTTTATTTCAGCGGAGATCACGTCCTCATTTCTGGATATCTGGGCCGTGATGCTGTCGGCAACATTCTCGGAATACGTATACACCAGGCAATGGGTCTTATTGAGAAACTCCACATCCATAAACGTAGTTCCAAGATTATAGTAGGAAGCTGGACTGGTTCCATCTTCCTTAAAGGTTCCTTCAAAAAATTCGGGTAATTCCCGGATCGTCTCTCCCTCTGGCGGCATGGGTTTATGAAAATAGATCGCCTGGCAACCGCTAAAAAACAGAACAAGCGTAAAAGCGCCCAGCACTTGGAAAATAGACTTTAAGGAATTCATAAAGGGAAGGGTTTGGTTAGTGTTGTTTGTGAATGTAGGCAAATAATTGACACTTCGCAATTTATTGCGGTCCAGAGTTGGGCCTGAGAAAAACTAATCAATTGATATCAAGCATTTTAACTTGTTGCGGAAAGTGCTGTGATTTATGGCACCGGGGTGCTCATTTATTGCGTAACTCAAAGATTTTGAATACCTTACTCATCGAACCCAAATTAGCTATGCGATGAGAACTACCCCAATCCTACTGGTGCTATTGCTATTGTTCCAGAGCTGCAGCCTTTACAAAGGCTCGATCACCCTGGAGGAAGCAGTTGCCTCGGAGAAACAAGTGAAAGTAACCTCCACTGAGTACCCCAAACCCCTTCAGTTTAAAAAAATAGAGCAGATCGACGGGCAATACGTTGGATTGCCAAAGCGCTACAGTTCAACTGAAGCGATCGTTCTTCAGAAGGAAAAAATAACCAAAATCAAAGAACACGACAAGACAGCGTCCAATATCGTAAACTTCACGCCACTGGTCCTGATTGCCACCTTGGGAATCATCCTGTTCGCGGACGGAGATGATGGTGGTTATTAACTACAGCGATGACATTTTGGAATAGATTCGATGGAAGTAAAAACACTTCCAATGAAATCAAAATATACGCTTGTAAGCCTGTTATGCCTTATTCTCATCACTGCGTGCAGTAAGAATGACGATGGCGGAGACGGGCAGTCGGCAATTAGTCAGTTCACCTCTCAACTTTGTAGCGGAATAAGCGGTCCAAAAGCCGCCTACTGGGATTATTCGCATGGTATCCCGATCCCACTCACTCAAAACCCAACTATTGCCAATCCGGGTGCTCAGTTTATTCACAGTCAGTATCCGGCACTCGGGTTTACCATGCCTCAAGGCTACCGGGCGGGAGAGATATTCGATAATGCCACGGCGGCCATCGGTGTGAACGTGATACGCAACGACGATCAAGTGCTGTGGCGATACCTGGTTACCCTTCGCTTTGCCGGACAGGTACCCAACGATGCCGTGATCGCCTCGGAGATCAATAGCCTGATGGACTTCTACGGTGCCAACGGAACACCCACAGTACGCTGCCGTGAGGCCAATGTTTCTACCAACGGCACCTTGATCACCACCTTTGGATCGCGACTTATCGAGTTCAACAATATAACGGCCAACGTATGGGTGAATACCCATTACGAGCAAACACTGGACGTTACCTTCGTTGCCATTTCGGTGTCTTCGGCACCAACGGCGGAGTACGATAACGAGGTGATGGAAACTTTCCTCCCGATCTCATGGCAATTACTTTACATTTCCAACGATGTGAGGGATTCGGATCTGGACGGCACGCCCGATAACCAAGACAACTTTCCGTTTGATCCAAACAGACAATAAGTAAAGGGTCTCATCCAATTTCAAGAAGGATAACCACTAATTAAGAGACTTTTAAGTTTTAAGCATTCTTTTTATCCCTACCTTTCAAGGTGAAAAGAACTGCCGGCAATGAAGATTTCTGTTTTTTTGCTGAAGTGGTTATTAACAACTATACTAACTAATAGATGAGATCCTTTTTTCTGCTCGGGATGATGGTGCTATTGGCATCCGCCCAACTCACCGCACAATCCAATTATCAGGTTTCCGGAAACATGATCGATGGTAACGATCAAGAAGTTGCTTTTGCCAATGTATTACTACTGCGAGCCAGTGATTCGACCCTGGTGAAAGGCGCTATTTCTTCTGAAACGGGTACGTTCAGTTTTAGCGATGTGGCGGCCGACCGTTACTTTATCGAAGGTTCCTTGGTTGGATTTCAGACGGCGCAATCCGAAGTATTCGACCTGCGATCCAATTTCACGGTTCCTACACTCATACTTTTGGAAGGAGAATCGCTGGATGAGGTGGTTGTGGTGGCAGAGAAACCGCTTTATACCCAGAAAGTGGATCGAATGGTGATCAATGTGGAAGGAAGTATCGTGTCTTCCGGAGGTACAGCGCTGGAAGTACTGGAACGGTCTCCGGGGGTGGTGGTCAACCGGCAAAACAACGCGCTTTCGCTGGTGGGCAAGGATGGAGTTGTTGTGATGATCAACGATAAGATCAGCTATGTCCCGGCTTCTGCAATCGTGCAAATGTTGGACGGAATGAGCGCCGACAATATAGAATCCATTGAGTTAATTACCACACCGCCGGCCAATTTCGATGCCGAGGGGAACGCCGGATTTATCAACATCGTATTAAAGAAGAATGCCGATCTGGGTCTCAACGGGTCTTATTCCCTTTCTGCAGGATGGGGACGTGGTGTGGTTACTAACGACAATATTAACTTCAATTACAGGAAAGAAAAACTAAATGTTTTTGGGAGCTATTCTTTCCGACTCGACGAGCGTTTCAATCCCATTAAAACGAGCAGGGAGTTTATGCAAGATGGTGTTTTGTTGGCGACCGAATCGGAGACTGATCGATTTCCGCAGCAACGCAATCACAATGTGCGCCTTGGGCTGGATTACCAGATCTCCGACAAGACCATCTCGGGATTCATCGTAAATGCCTTCGACAATAGATGGACCATGGATGCCTTTAACCGCAGCTTCGATAGCAGCGACGGGATGCCAACGGGTTTCGTGGCCCTGGACAATCAGGAAAAGAACCAACTCCAGCATTTCGGGGCTAATTATAATATTGCCCACAATTTCACCGACGATCGCAAGTTAAGTCTCGACGTGGATTATTTGTTTTACCAATTCGACAATCCTACGGATTATTCCAATTCCTTTTTTGACGGAGATGGCAATTTCCTGAACGACGCCATGTTGCGTAGCCGTAAAGACACGCCCTTGACCACCTGGGTGGGGAAAGTGGATTATACGGATAAGGTAACCGAAAAGATCAAGCTCGAAATGGGTGGAAAAGTGATCAAGAACGATTTTGAGAACGACGTATCCGTCGAAAACCTGATCGATGGAGTGTGGGTTTTTGATCCTACCTTAACCAATTTTAGCGTCCTGGACGAATTTATTTGGGCGGGTTACGGTTCTTTAGACGCCACCCTTTCTGAGAAAACCTCTGTAAAGGCCGGATTGCGCTACGAGTACACCGATTCGAAATTGGACGTAAATACCCAGGGTACTGTGGTTGACAGGCAATTCGGAGTTTGGTTCCCGAGCGTCTTTGTAAACCGGCAATGGACCGAGCAATTCTCGACCAATGTCTCGTATTCCAAACGCATCACCCGACCAACCTTCAACGATCTGGCTCCGTTTGTGATCTTCTTCGAGCCCAACACTTTTATCTCGGGGAATGCCTCCTTGCAGCCGGCGATATCCAATTCGTACAAGATCGATTTGAACTACAAATCGTATTTCTTGTCCCTGCAATATACCGATCAGGATATGTCGATCGCCAATTTCCAGGAGCGGATCGACCCGGAGACCGGCCGACTTATTTTCGAGGCAGCGAACCTGGATTATACACGCACTTTTGCGATCATTGCCGGGATTCCGGTGAAGCTTACCAGTTGGTGGCGCACCCAGAACAACGTAAACTACGTGCGACAAAAAGTGAGATCCTTCTACCTGGGCGAACCCATCGAGCAGGAACTGGGCATTTTTAATGCCAATAGCACCTGGTCGTTCAAGATCAGCGACAAGTGGTCGTCGGAGTTGTCCGGATTCTACAACGGTGCTGGTTTCTTTGGAAATGCGGTGTATGAAGCCGTCTGGGGTGTTAATTTTGGATTGCAGCACGAGTTCAGTGAGAAATGGGGAACGGTGAAATTCGCCATCAGCGATCTGTTCGACTCCATTGTCTTTAACGGAGGGACCGACCTACCCGAGCAAAACATTCGTACCAGCAATACCTTCGATTTTAGTCAGCGTACCTTCACGCTCACCTACACTCGTAACTTTGGGAATAGCAAATTACGCTCGGCACGAAACCGGGAAACCGGATCCGAAGAAGAACGTCGTAGGGTAAACTAGATCAATCTTTTGAACGGCCGCCGTTTTCCTGTCTTTTTTGTTTTGCTGAATGGCTCTCAAATATTTTTAGATATGTGAGTCATTATTCCTAAATTGGTGCTTCTCATTCAACGAAGACCAATATGACCGATCAAGAAATAGCCAAAGACATTGAACTTAGCCATATTCGTTCCATCGCAGAAAAACTTGGATTGCAGGAGGACGATATCGAAATGTATGGAAAATACAAGGCCAAATTACCTCATTCCATTATTGATATGGATAAGGTACAGCAAAGCAATCTCATTCTGGTAACTGCGATTTCACCCACCCCGGCCGGTGAAGGAAAGACCACTATGTCCATAGGTTTGTCTGAAGGACTCAATCAATTAGGAAAGCAAACTACCGTAGTACTCCGTGAGCCCTCATTAGGACCTGTGTTCGGAATTAAAGGAGGCGCCACCGGAGGTGGTTACTCTCAAGTGTTGCCCATGGAAGATATCAATCTGCATTTTACGGGTGATTTTTCGGCCATTGAAAAGGCACACAATCTACTTTCGGCGGTGATCGATAATAATATTCAAAGCAAAACTAACTCTCTGGGGATCGACGCACGAACTGTGGTTTGGAAACGCGTGATGGACATGAACGACCGTGCCCTTCGAAATATCGTAGTGGGTCTGGGCGGCACAACCTCAGGAAGTCCACGAGAAACCGGTTTTGATATTACCGCAGCTTCGGAGATCATGGCGATCCTCTGTCTTTCCGACGATCTCGCCGATCTGAAACGACGCCTGGGGGCTATTTTTGT
The DNA here is from genome assembly GCA_039028655.1 of Bacteroidota bacterium. Taxonomy (GTDB): domain Bacteria; phylum Bacteroidota; class Bacteroidia; order Flavobacteriales; family Flavobacteriaceae; genus Aureisphaera. The sequence goes on along the minus strand of JBCCHR010000015.1, from coordinate 5,191 downwards.
GGGCTACACCTTTCAGAAGGAACCCGTCTATGCCAGAGATCTGAAGGTAGAAGGGGCCATGGCGGCATTATTGAAGGAGGCCATTAAACCCAATCTCGTTCAAACCATCGAAGGCAATCCGGCCATCATTCACGGAGGACCCTTTGCCAATATCGCTCAAGGTACCAATTCGGTGATCGCTACCCGAATGGGAATGTCCCTGTCTGATTATACCGTGACCGAAGCTGGTTTTGGTGCCGACCTGGGTGCCGAGAAATTTCTCGATATCAAATGTCAGGCCGCCGGTTTGTCGCCCAAAGCAGTAGTGATCACCACGACCATACGCGCCTTAAAATACCATGGTGGTGCCGACCTAAAATCGCTCACCGTGGAGAACGTGGATGCCTTGAAAAAAGGGATCCCCAATCTGGAAAAGCATCTTGAAAACGTTAAGCAATACAACATCGAGCCCGTGATCGCCATCAATCGATTCCTTTCCGATAGCGACGAGGAAATTTCCACGATCAAAAAATTTGCCGAGGACAACAACGTACGCGTTGCACTCGCTGAGGTATGGGCCAAGGGAGGAAAAGGAGCACTGGATCTGGCGCAACACGTGGTCGAGATCGTAGAATCCGGTGCTTCCAATTTCACACCATTGTATCCCTGGGAGGCTCCGGTGAAAGAGAAGATAGAAACGATTGCCACTCGAATCTACGGAGCAAGTGGCGTGGCATATTCTTCGCAAGCCAATAAGAACTTAAGGGTTATTGCCGATCTGGGTCTGGAACACTTACCCATCTGCATGGCAAAGACTCAGAAGTCGTTGTCGGACAATCCAAAATTAATAGGTCGTCCAACAGATTTTACGATCAATATTCGGGAGATAGAGATTGCTGCCGGTGCAGGATTTTTGATCCCGATCACGGGTGCCATGATGCGTATGCCCGGTTTACCGGCCCATCCGGCTTCAGAAAATATAAATATCGATAACGACGGTACCATATCAGGATTGTTCTGAGTGTGTTTTAATGCAAGTGTTAATGGTACTTTATTAACAATACTGTACCATTATTTCCATTAATTTTGTAAGAAACGGCTATATTCAGTAATAATATGGCAACGAGAAATTACGAAGGCAAGAAATTTGACACGGCAGAGGTCCAACCTATTGTGGATGCATTAACCGTTGAGGAAGCCTTGCAGATCAACATCAACGACGCGCCCTTCACGATCTCCATGCGAACACCTGGAGAGGATACTACTTTGGTTCGTGGATTGTTGCACGCCGAGGGTGTTATTAATGATACAGGATTTATTCCCGATATCTTGCTGAAAAAAGAGAATGAAGACGGGATTGTCACCGTGGTGAATGTTGTGATCCCGGAAGAAAAACTAGGGCAAGGCTATTCGAACAGTCGGAGTTTGCTATCGGTATCTTCCTGTGGGATCTGCGGGAAGACCGAGTTGAGCGACCTGTCCTTTTTGGGAAGTACGATCGACGATTCGGATAAGATCGACATTGGTTTGATCCATTCTCTGTTTCAGAAAATGAACACCTATCAGTACGATTTTAAACAATCGGGAGGAACACACGCTGCCGCTGCGTTTACGTTGGACGGAAGCCTGTTGTGTTCTATGGAGGATATAGGACGCCATAATGCCGTAGATAAGGTAGTGGGCAAATTGATCAATACTGGAGCCTTGAAAAAGGCCAAGATCATGACCGTAAGCGGGCGAATTTCTTATGAGATCGTGATCAAGTGTTTCAAGGCCAGAATTCCTTTCCTTGCGGCCGTATCGGCACCCTCATCATTGGCGGTGGACTATGCCAAAGAGCTGGGAATCACACTTTTCGCATTTTGCAGAGGTGAACGTGCCACCTGCTATTCCAATGTACATCGGACCAAACTGGTGCCACCTCGATCAGAGACAGGTTAAAATACCGTCGATTGAATTTTAGATCATAAAAAGATTAAGTAGTAATTTAGAGTCGCCATAACATTGGATCATCAACAGCAAAAATAAAAGGACGTTTGCCAAATGAAGAGATCTGTCACAATCGTACCACCCGAGAAATTTGCAAGCCTAGAGCATACTCCTGCCAAAGAAAAGGCAGTTGGAATGCCGGCAATTGTATCGTCGATGGCGCATATCAAGGAGGAAATGGGTATTTTGAAAGGTCTCAAAGTTTTGAGTCGCATGAATCAAAAAGGAGGATTCGATTGTCCGGGATGTGCGTGGCCAGATCCCGATGGTAAGCGATCTGTCCTGGGAGAATATTGTGAGAATGGGGCCAAGGCAATCGCCGAAGAAGCCACCACGAAGCGGGTAACTCCTGAGTTTTTTGAGAATTACACGGTAGAAGAACTAAGTAAGCAAACAGATTATTGGCTCGGGAAACAAGGTAGGCTCACCCAACCAATGTATATGTCTGCTAATAGTTCAAAATATCTGCCCATTAGCTGGGATAGGGCTTTCGATATGATTGCAGCCAAGGTACGTGGTTTGTCTTCTCCAGACGAAGCCTGTTTTTACACGTCCGGTCGAACGAGTAATGAAGCAGCCTTCCTGTATCAGTTGTTTGCCAAGCAGTTTGGAACGAACAATCTACCCGATTGTTCCAATATGTGTCATGAATCAAGCGGAAAAGGATTGTCCGAGACATTAGGAATTGGTAAGGGGTCTGTGACTTTGCAGGACATTTACGAAGCGCAGTTGGTGGTTGTAATGGGTCAAAACCCCGGCACCAATCATCCAAGGATGTTATCGGCCCTGGAAAAATGTAAAAAGAATGGGGGTAAAGTAGTAAGTATAAACCCCATTCCGGAGGCTGGGAACAAAGTGTTCGTAGATCCGCAAAACCCTATTTCGATGTTGACGGGTGGTAAGCAACTCACCGATCTGTTTCTTCAAGTAAAGATCAATGGCGACATCGCGTGTTTAAAAGCAGCCATGTATTTGATGCTGGAAGAAGAAAATAAGGCCCCGGGAAGCGTATTTGATCTGGAGTTCATCCAAGAAAAGACAACCGGATTTGATTCTTTTTTGAAAGATCTGGAGAACACGAACTTTGATGACGCGGTAGCAGCCAGTGGAATTCCGGAACAGCAGATTCGCGAATTTACCGAATTGTTGATTCAAAATGAGAAGATCATCATTTGTTGGGCCATGGGTCTCACCCAGCACGAAAATGGAGTGAATAACGTTCGCGAAGTAGTCAATCTGCTTTTGTTGAAGGGAAGTATTGGCAAACCGGGTGCCGGGACTTGTCCAGTACGCGGTCACAGCAATGTGCAGGGAGACCGTACTATGGGAATTTGGGAGGCACCACCCGAGGCGTTCTTGGATAGTATAGATCGCAGGTTCTCTATTGCATCGCCCAGGAATCATGGGTTGGATGTTGTCGAATCCATCAAGGCAATGGATCGAGGTGAAATTAAGCTTTTCATGGCCATGGGAGGCAATTTTATTTCCGCAACTCCGGATAGCGAGTTTACGGGGTTGGCCATGCAGAATTGCGAATTGACCGTTCAAATTTCTACCAAATTAAATAGATCGCATTTGGTTACCGGCCAAGAGGCGATCATATTGCCTTGCCTGTCCCGTTCCGAAACAGATGAACAGGAATCTGGTGTCCAGTTTGTGTCGGTAGAAAATTCAATGGGTGTTGTACATAGTAGCATGGGTTCTTTCAAACCAGCCTCCGATCATTTGTTAAGTGAGCCTGCAATTGTAGCGCGCCTTGGAGAAGTACTCTTCGGAAATTCGCCCATCAATTGGGGTGAAATGACTAAAAATTATGATACCATAAGAGATCATATCGAAGCCGTGATCCCGGGTTTTGAATCGTATAATGAGCGTGTCAGGAAACCTGCAGGCTTCTACCTGCCCAATGGAGCGCGAAATGCGGAATTTAACACGGCGTCAAAAAAAGCCGTATTCACGGTTAATGAAATACCAAATCATGCTATGGAAGATGGTAGCTTAATACTAATGACCATCCGAACCCATGATCAATACAATACCACCATTTATGGTATGAACGATCGATATAGAGGTATTTTTAACGAACGTCGCGTTCTTCTAATGAACAAAGAAGACATGACAAACCGGCAACTGGTTCCGTTGGATGTTGTACACCTTACCAGCGTCTATAAAGGTGTTGAGCGATGTGCCCGAAATTTTAAGGTGATTGAATACGATATTGCCAAAGGTTGCGTGGCCACCTACTTTCCCGAGGCAAACGTATTGGTTTCGATCGATAGTGTCGCGTGGAAAAGTAATACACCTGCTTCTAAATTTGTCGAAGTACGATTGCATAAAGATTAAATCGCTGAAAAACAAATCTTTATATATCTGCTTTACAGGTGTCCTACAAGCATTTCATTGAGTTCGAATTCCATTCCTGGGTCTATTAATTCTTTGTTAAACTCTCAATAACCGCCGAATTTTTCGTATTTTGAAGAGGCTCTATGACCTGAAAAAGGTGACGAATTTATTCAATCAAAAGCAAGATCCTATGACAACATTTCAATTGAAAATCAACGGGACAACCCAGGAGGTGAATGTCGCCGAAGACACTCCTTTATTGTGGGTATTAAGAGATCATGCCAATCTTGTAGGAACCAAGTACGGTTGCGGAATTGGTCAATGTGGTGCATGTACCGTACATATTGATGGAGTAGCCACAAGGAGCTGCCTTTTACCGGTCTCCCAAATTGAGGATAAGAAGATTACCACCATCGAGGGGCTTTCCGAAAATGGCACACATGCGGTTCAGGAAGCTTGGAAAGAGGTCGATGTACCGCAATGCGGATATTGCCAGGCCGGACAGATCATGACCGCTTCGGCATTTTTGGAGGAGAATCCTTCTCCTTCCGATGCTGAAATTAGAACCGCAATGAGTGGCAATATCTGTCGATGTGCGTCGTACAATAGTATTGAAAAAGCCGTGAGAATGGCTTCAGAAAAAACAAGCTAACCCTTTGAACGCCGAATTATGAAAACTTCAGATTACACACATTTTAGCAGAAGATCATTCTTGAAGACCTCGGCCTTGGCGGGTGGGGGATTGCTGGTTGGATTTAACTTGTTCACCGCCTGTAAGGAAGGGGTGGAACCGCCGATAGATTTGAGCAAATTAGACTATAACGATTTCAATGCTTTTATTAAGATATCAAACGAAGGGAAGGTGACCATTTTCGCGCCC